>CAJKHT010000074.1 GCA_905199755.1 uncultured Eubacteriales bacterium
AAGTGTATAAACTTCTAAAGGGAGAGTTATAACTCTCCCTTTAGAATAGAATATAGAAGGGATGAAGGTTGTAATGAATATATTAAATGAATATTTTTGTTTAAGAGAAAAAATTCTATATTATTATTATGCAATATTTTATAAAATATTATATTCAATTTATCTCCCGGTTCCTCGGCTGTTGGTAGCGGTCGGGGGATTTTTATTTTACTTTTTTATTAAATTGATTTTAAGTGTACCGGTAATATTAATGGTTTGTCCCTCTGAAAGATTGGCATTTTTACGCTCAGTAATACCATACTCATTAGAACTATCCATAGTTTCGCTTATAACGTAACCTTTTTCAGAATCATGAACATTAAAAACTCCCTGTCCGTCTTTGCAGATAACGTCATATTTTCCATTCTCCACATCAAGCGGGATTTCATAATCACCAGCCCCCAGTGAGTAGGTAGGGGCAGAAGTATTATCCATTTGATTTTTTTGTTCAGAAGTATTCTGTTGCTGTGTATTAGAAATATTGTGTATTTCGTTTTTTAATTCGTCAACGTCCTTTCTCAATGCTTCAATTTCAGCATTGTTGCCACACCCTACACAAGAAAGAACTAAAATTAAAGCTGTTAATAATAAAATACGTTTCTCCATAAATTCACCATCCTTTTTATTTATAAACCATTTCCAAAACTTACTTGCAGATTTTTTGTTGTATAACCATTATAATTATCTATGAGGTGATATTATGATAGAATATACAAAATACAAAAAATCAAGAAATCTATCGTGGGAGATACTCATACAGTATAACGTAACAAGCTTACCTGTTAAGATTAGCAATATATGCAAATCAATGGGTATACGAATTTTAAGCTACAATACCGGACGGAAATACATCGAGGATTTCGACACATACGCAAATCCGAAAAGCAATGACGGATTTACCTATCTTAACACCATATTTTATAATGATGAGTGTTTTCCGGCGCGTCAGCGTTTTACCGTAGCACATGAATTAGGTCATATTTTGTTACATGACGGACATTGTATATATAACCGCGAACCGTCTGAGAACGATAACCCGATAGAACAAGAGGCTAATGTTTTCGCAAGCCGCTTACTTGCCCCGGCTTGTGTTCTGTGGGGATTAGGCGTTACAAACGCACAACAGATTTCCGACATATGCAATGTAAGTATGCAGTCTGCGGAATTTCGTATGCAACGAATGAATGAACTGTACGAACGCGAACGGGACTTCATACGCAGATACGGAAAAAGCTGTTTTTTATTATCCTCCGATGAACGCAAGGTATATGAACAATTCAGTGATTATATACAAAATCATAAATTATAAGTCGGGATTATCATCTTCCGGTATGGCGTCTATCATAGACGCAAGCATCTCCATTTTTTCTTTCGTCATTTTCTTTCTTACTGTTTTACCGTCTCGGTGGTAAACTACTATATTTTCTTCAAGCTCGGGTTCTTCGGGCTTGTTTTCAATTGTGGTATTGTCATTGGAGGTTGCACAAGTCAAATAATCTACCGAAACATTAAAAAGTTTTGAAAGGTTTACTACAACGGTATATATAGGTTCCTGTAATCCGTTTTCGTATCTGCTTAATGTACTTTTATTCATTTTACCATTAAATCTGTTGTTGTAAATCTCAGTAAGCATATCCATAGAATATCCGTTGTTTTCACGCAACTGTCTTAATCTTTTACTAAACATTGTGTTATCACCTCCGCAACATAATAATAACATACTTATTGATAATTTGCAAGTATTTTTTAGAAAAAATTAAAAAAAACTTGAATTTTTCAAAAAAAGTTGTTGACAAAGCAACGAATGTGTGTTATTATATAAGCAACAAAACGAGAAAGGAGGAGACCCAATGAAAAAAATAATACATAAACCGTATGCAAGATTTAAGGGTTGGATTAGAGAAAACGGATTGACCTATGCCGACATAGCTACATTTTTAGGACTTAATGAGGCTACGGTCTCCTTGAAAATTAACGGGCAGTCAGATTTTTCATTGTCTGAGGTGCAGGCTTTAAAAAGTCATTACAAACTTAATAGCAATATTTTTTTTACTGATGATGTTGCGTAAACGATAACAAAAAGGAGTGTGAGGAACATGGAAGAAATATGCCCTTTAATAGCAGTTATCTCATGTGCTGCACTAATTGGAGTTAGTATCAAGCTAACGAAAATCAAAAAGGAGTTAAGATATGCCCGGGCAGAGATAGAAAGCATTAACTACAAGGCTGACCGATTGTATTCAGAGACAAGAAGCTTGCCGGAGCGTATGTTTGACAAAGACGGAAATGAGTATATGAAGTTAGACTGCGAATTTGGCGGTGTGTTCTATTCAAAAGTTAATAACGGTTGAGTTTGTCATAAACCAGAAAATCTTTACGGGCAGACTTTGCGACAAATTCTATATCCAAAGAATCCTCTTTATATTCAGGGCAAAAAGGAAATACAATAAAGCCTTCTGCATAACCTAATGGCGGAATTGTAAGAGGGAGCTGCAAGCAAAGTTTTTTTGATATATGCTGCTCTACAATATGCAAACCATTACAATCAGTATTGTGAATACTATTAATATCATAAAAACTACGAATCTCCACACGTGCACTGGAAATTGATGGTTTATATCCATCAACAAATAAGGTACACTCACTTATAGTGCATGGTAAAGGAATATAGCCGGAAGCAATACATCTGACGGCATTATAGAACATTGTTACAACAAGGGCAGTATCAGCAAAATCAATTTCGACGTAATAGGCGGACTTGTAAATGAAAACAGCGGCACAATAGCCGATTCGTACAACACGGCAACAATAAACACCGTCCGCGGAGGCGGCATTGTCGGATATAACAGAAGCGGAAGCATTAAAAATTACTATAATACCGGAAGTATTACCATATCTGCAAAAGAAGGTGTACCTGACGGTTGTGCCGGAGGAATTGCCGCTCAGAACAGCGGTAAAATCATCAGCTGTTCCAATAAAGCGGATATCCAATTAAGCGCAAAAGCAAGCTTGGGGCAATTTACAACCGCATATACGCTCTGTGCCGGAGGTGTAGCCGGCAATAATAGCGGAACTATAGAAAATTCCTATAACACCGGAGATGTCATTGCCGCATCCTATGCTTTCGAGGAGTCGAAAAGCAATAATACAATCGGAGGAATTGTCGGCAATAATGTAACATATTATCATGTTCAGAATTGCTATAACACCGGCAGTATCAAATCAACCGTCCGATTTTCAAAGCATACCAATCATGTGGGCGGCGCTGTAGGATATAACAGTCTTGAGAATTCAATACTGAACTGCTACTTTTTAAGTAACAGCTCCTATGCAACCGGAGTCGGCAATGCAACAGGAACAGCATACGCAAAAACTTCCGATGAAATGAATACGGATGAATTTTTGTATTTGCTTAATTCCGTATCGGATCAATTTGAACCATGGTGTGCAGATTTACTGCATAATCAGAATTCCGGCTATCCCCTGCTGAAATATGAATTAAGAGAGGCGGTAACATACAACATCTGCTTTGATGCAATGGGCGGAAATGTTGATACACAAAGCAAATCGGTAACATATTTATCGGTATACGGTGATTTGCCTGTTCCGACAATGGAGGGATATGGTTTTTTAGGCTGGTATAAAAGCAAAAACGGCGGAGAACAAATTACAGGCAGAACTCTTGTTCAAATCAATTCGGATTAAACGCTTTATGCAAGATGGGCAAAAGCATATAAAGTTTACTTTAATGCAATGGGCGGAAATGTTGATGTGTTAAGCAAAGAAGTTATATATTCGACCGAATACGGAGATTTGCCGGTGCCTACTATGGATAAGCACGGTTTTTCGGGGTGGTATACAAGCGAAAGCGGCGGCGAAAACATAACAAGTGATTCTATTGTTCAAATCAATTCAGACCAAACATTATATGCAAGATGGAGGAAAGCATATTATAGTATAATTTACAATGTTAATGGCGGCATTGAGAATAACTGGGGAGCTTCAGCCGAATATGACACGGCAATACGTATTTCCGAAACAGTGCCGACACGCAGCGGATATGACTTTATCGGCTGGGCAAAGGACAAGAATGCCGTTACCGCCGATTATATGCCAAACGATTTATATTCAGAAAACCAAGCTGCTGTTTTATATGCTGTATGGAAGCCTGCGGCATATAATATTTACTTTGATGCAATGGGCGGAAATGTTGATACACAAAGCAAAGAGGTTACATATTTATCAACATACGGCGATTTACCCACGCCTGTCAGGAAAGGATATACTTTCGGGGGTTGGTACACAAGCAGCGACGGCGGAGACTGTATAACAAGCAGCTCGACTGTTCGGATAACATCGGACCAAACACTTTATGCAAGATGGGAGCAGACATCTTATTCAATAGTTTATGATACCAACGGCGGTATTGAGGATAATTGGACTGACTCCTGCGAATACGGCACGGCAATACGTATTTCCGAAACAGTGCCGACACGCAGCGGATATAACTTTATCGGCTGGGCAATGGATAAGGATGCCGTTACCGCCGATTATATACCCGAGGATTTGTATTCGGAAAATCGGGATATTGTATTATACGCCGTATGGAAGATAATTCCGTACACCCAAACCAAGATTTTGGTCTATAACACATACAAACTATGCAATGTTACACTGAATTATATAGAGAATACTCCCGCAATTATTGCTGCGTCATATAAAAACGGAAAATTGGTAAAACTCGAAAAACGTATATATAGTGAGGCAAATGAAACCTTTGCGGTATTCGAAGATATTGATACGGTAAAAGTTATGGTGTGGGACGATGTTTCTGCCATGAAGCCAATTACAAGGGTTGAAGAAATCCCGAGCAGCGACTGGATAATTAAATAGAAGATTGCACAATTAAAATGCGGAGATTAAAACCTCCGCATTTTTGTGTATCACAATACCGATTTATCCCCGAAAAGCATACCGCTCATTGACGGAAGCGGAAATATATGATATAATTCAATATGGATTTTTGTATCGCATAACGACACATTCTGTCGGATGAATTGTCCGCCAACAATCGGAGAAAGGGATTTGTTGAATAATGGATACAACTGTAATTTATAACGATTACCTTTCGGGCGATGCAAAGGCTCTTGAAAGGCTTATGGAAATTTACGGCGACAAGCTGACGCTGTATATAAACGGCTATGTGAAAAATCTTCATGATTCGGAGGATTTGCTGATAGAGGTTTTTGCATACCTTATCGACAGGCGTCCGAATATTAAAATCAGCTTTGAAAGCTACATATATAAAGCGGCGCGGAATCATGCACTGATGTTTTTAAGAAAGGCAAAAAGACATATCATTCTTACAGCTGCGGAAACGGATTTTTGCATAGAAAACACATTTGAAGACGAGGTGTGTCTTGCGGAACGGAACAGGCGGCTTTATGACTGCATGGAGCATTTGCCGTCCGCGCAAAAAGAGGCTCTTTATCTTGTATACATCGAGGGAATGAGCTATAAAGATGCCGCTGCGGTTTTAAGAAAGTCGGCAAAGCAGATTGATAAGCTGCTGCAGCTCGGCAAAAAGAAATTAAGACCTTTACTTGAAACGGAGGGAATAAAAAGTGCGTTCGGCGACTGAAAGGCTAAAGCTTGCAAAAAAGCGTGCCGATGAAATAAAAAAGCGGCGCAGCGCAAAAAAACATATGCTTGCGGTCATTTCGTGCTATTCGTTTTGCGTTGTTTTAATCGGAGCCGTATCGGTGCTTGTATGTAATTTGGATTTTACGGGATTTGAGCAGTCACCCCTGCCCGATACCGCCGGTATTTTTGCGGACAAAGCCTTTGCCGGTTATGCCGTTGTAGGTGTTCTGGCATTTTTGCTCGGCATTTCGGTGACCTTGATGTGTGATATTATTCATAAAAGAAAGAAAGAGAGGGACGAGGAAAATGACAGAGCTGACGGATAATCTTTTGCAGCTTTTCTGTATTTTTATTTGCGGATGTCACTCCTGCGTTTTAACAATACGCAGCCGAAGCTACAAGCGCCTTTTGGTATCACTTTTTTACCTGAGCTTCGGCATGGGGCTTACTTATTGGGTTCTGTACCTTATATTGTTCGGCACTTCGCCGCTCGTGTTCTGCGTTTCGGAGCTTAGCTGGACGGCTTCGTACATTTTTCTTGCATTGCGTCTTTATGCGGATATACCGAAAGAAAAGCATAAAAATAAAGCCGTGTTTTGGATTTTACCGACATTTTCGTTTGCCATGGGTATATTCTTTTGCACAAGGGGCAGCTATTTTGAGAACATCTTAATGGGTACGGCAATGGGAATACTGGGATTTTTTGCGGTAAAAGGCATATATTTTGCGAAGCTCCGAAACCGAACGGGCAAGCCGTGGATTTTTTATGCGGCTTTGATTTTTTACGCGGCGGAATATCTTTTATGGATTTCCTCGTATTTTATTACGGAAAACACCATTGTAAACCCGTATTATCTGGCTGACATATTTATATTGAATCCGGCTCTTATTCTGATAGCCGCTGCACAGAGCAAGGAGGAAACACTATGCCGTACAACATAGAAAATATATTTATATGCCTTGCAGCTCCGTTTCTGATTGCCGCACTCGGTACAAATACCGAAAGCAGAAAAAACTTCCTTTTTATAGTTCTCGGCTTTGTCTGCTGTATTGTATCGGCTTATCTGAATACATTTTTTTCGGAGCTTTATAGTGCACAGGGAACAACTGCCGTATTGGAAATATCACCGGTTATAGAGGAAACCGTAAAGCTGCTGCCTCTTTTGTTCGGCTTGATTGTTTTTGAACTTCAGCCGAAGGAGGGAGGTAATATTATTTTTAATATTGCGGTGGGCTTTGCCACTTTTGAAAATATCTGTTATCTTCTGGAAAACGGTACGGACAATTTGTTTTATTTATTCGTGCGCGGCTTCTCAACGGGAGCCATGCATATTACCTGCGCATTTATAATCGGGTACGGACTCAGGGTATTCCGCCGCCCGGCTGCACCAAAGGCGGCAGGAATTTTCGGACTGTTATGCGTGGCAATCACTTTTCACGCAATATTTAATATGCTTATGAAAACAGACGGTGTAACAAAGCAATTAGGCTATGCCGTTCCGATTGCCTCATGTATTATTCTGCTTCTTCTGAAAGTTCCTTTCAGAAAATTAACCAACTCAAAATAATCCCGTTTTTATACAAGGGGCTGTAAAAAATACATTTTTCACAGCTCCTTTTTTGTTTGTTTTTGGGGGGAATTTCACATTTTCAGACACCTATATAATAAAAGAACAAATCGGGGAGGTGTTTTAAGTTGAAATCCAATGCGGAAAGAATGAGCATGGCTTTCGCCCGTGCGAAAAAAATAAAATACCGCAGGGAGACAAAAAAGCTGAACTTCTGCAAGGCGGCAACCGCTGTGCTTTCCGTTCTTTTGCTGTGCTGTGTGCGGTTTTTCCCGGCATCGTACAAAAGTGCGTCGGTTGCCGGTTACTGCGGTGCAATTCTGTTGATAGACGGAATGGGCGGATATGTGCTGACAGCCGTTGTGACATTCGTCGCCGCAACGGTGATTACCGTTATTTGTATTAAAATCAAAAACAGGAGGAAACAAAAATGAGCAAAAAAATAGTGTCGGTGATATTATCACTTTGCATCATCGTTTGTGCGCTGCCGATGAATATTCTTGCGGCGCCCGAGCAAAACGAAACCCTTACCTTTGAAGTAAACGGTCTAAAAACGCTTCTTCTGCAAAACGATTACATAAGCTTTTATTTCTACGATTTTCGGTATCAAACCTATACGGCAACGGTTCCGAGGGCAATCGCAAAGGAAACAGGTGAGGTTTTTACACAGGATCTTCAAGCCCCCGGCTGCGAATTTAATGTTTATACCGGCGGAGGAAATAAGAAGACAACCTATCCGTCTGTCACACTGCAAAAGGCGGAGTTTGTGTCCGAAACGCCGAACGGGAAAAATACCGCAATTAAGGCAGACTACAACATGGACATAGGTCTGTACGATATTCCCGGAACTCCGTACGGCACAAGAATACCGGCAAAAGTAACGGTTTATCACGAGCTTGTATGTCTTGACAAAAAGGATAAAACGGCTTGGGGCGTTTTGACAACCGTTGGGGATATACAAATGAACAGAGATGCTTTATTCGGACATGATTTTGAATTTGAGTGGTGGTATGTGATAAACAGTTTCACCGGAATGGGTCACGGTGAAACCGCAAACAGCCCCGGAGGCCCGGCGATTAAGATGGATCGCACAACGGTAACCGAAAGCGGCGATAGAACAACGAAAAGTTCGGTTGTAACAGGCAAAATCGATGATATGTCAACGAAGCACGTTCCAAAAGGGTATACCTTGTGGGGCGATATAGACGGCGTTTATGTTAATGAGCTTTATACAGACGCCTATCCGTGGGCAAATCCGTTTGTCGGTCTGTCCGATTACTGCGATAAGTTCGATATTGTGTACTGCGGAGATACTCCGCTGCGTGTAAGTCTGCCGCAGGCAGTTACCGTGAAGCCACACGATTGTCCTGTTCTTACATGGGTGGAAAGCAGAAGCCATACAGGCTTTGACATTGACGGAAATACGGGAATGTCGATCGGTTCGCAGTATCTGTGGGGTTATCGCGATCTGAAAACGCTAAGCGAGGAGCTTCCCACCAAGCCTGACGAAATATCGTCAAGCTTTTCTGCCAAGCGTCTTGCGGCATTTGAGTCAAACGGTGCAATTACCGTTGAATACGTTTCTGATGACGCTGCGCTTGAAAAGCTGAAAAAGAAATACAATTCGTCCCCCGTTGCGCAAATCGGCGGAGAGTATGAAAGCACAAACGGCTCTTCCTTTGTGTTTACGGACGGTGCTGCAATGCTCTCTCCTTCCGTGACGGCAACATGGAACAAAAATGCCGGCGGCAAGCTGATTATTCACAAGGACGGACGTATCGAGCAGCACGGCGTTCACCTGAACGCTCCCTCGTTTAAATTTTATCAGCCGAGCGGCGGTGCGGAAGGCTCTTTAAAAATCACACTTTCAAAAGAAGGTTTTACATTTGATATTGAGCCGGATAAAAACGATGCAATCATTTATGTTGATATTCCGTATGCAACGGCAAAGCTGGAAAAAGCGTCTGCCGACGCAAGCGGCAACCTCATTTTCAACGGCGAAATAGGATTCAAAACAATATTTGACGGCGCGGAATTTTCACTTGAAAAGCTGGGCTACGGCTTAACGGAAAAGACAGTAGGCGGCAAAAAGACGTATGAATTTAAGGTTAACGGCGTAAAAGCAAAGGGCAGCTTTGACACCGCCAAGATGATGGCGTTGGAGCTTGCAAAGGTTGAGGGTGAGGTCAATACCTTTAAGGGTGAGGAACGGTATGCCTTCAGTCTTGAACTGAATGCCTTTGACCTGTTTGAAACCGAGGCTTCTCTTGCTCTTGAGCGCATTAAAAACGGTTCTCTCATTCCGGACGAGCTGTGGTTTTTTGTAAAAGCGTCACCCGGAATCGTCCTTGTTCCGCCCGTTCCGGTCGGACAGCTTAACGGCGGCGGCGCAGGCTTTAAGGATCTTGCCGCAACGATAAACGGCAATTATTTTGCCATTCCGCCGCTCAAATTGCGCGGTGCGCTGACGGGAACATATTTGCATCTTATAGAGGGAACAGGTAACATTGTTATAGGACCGAGCGAGATTTCGCTAAAAGCGACAGATGTTAACCTTGTAGGCGCAGGAGCGGCGACGCAGATTATCGACAGCTTCGGCTATTCCTTAAAATTAAACGGACAGGAACGCAATTATAAAGGCAATACATATAATGGCGTTTATTTCGGCGGCTCAAAGGCGCTTGCATTAAATCTGCCGAGTAAACAGATAGACGTTATAACGTTTGACTCTTCGATTGAATTGGGCGCTTTCGGCGGAGTGAATGACGGCAAGGATAATGTATATCTTGCAATCGGTGCAAACGGCACGGTTGTAGGTAGATTGCAGATTCCAAAAGGTAGTCCCGTCTTTGCCGGCAAAGGATTTAATGTCGGAAATATCAATCTCATCGTAGGTGGTCAGACGGCATTCCCGATCAGAAACGTCACCGTCGAGGAGGGTATGAAGCAAGCCTTCCAAAATGTCGATGTATACCTCGGCGTGGTGGCTCAGGTGGGCGGCTGGTTCGCCAGCGCCCGGGCATGGGTACTCGTGCCGAAGATTGTGGAGACCAACTTCCGCAAGGGCGGCGGCTGGGGCCTTGAGTTTAAGGTGCTCGGCTATATGCCCGAATGGAACTGGGCGGATAAAGGTGTGACACCGGTTGTGACTCTGCTTGCGGAAGACGGCGGTGCAAACTTTGCGGCGATGCGCGAGGAGAACCTTGCGCTTGCAAACGCCGGCATGAGCCGGGCGGAAATCTCAGTGAGCGCCGGCACGGACGAAGCGCCGTATATCGTACTTGCCTTTGACGGAAACCTCACCGAGGAGCAGATCAAAGACAACTTGAAGATTTTTAATGACAGCAACACCCCTCTTAATATCGACTGGATGACCGACGACAGTGAGTTTAATCCCAACGAAGCTGTCAGTGCGACAACTATCGCGGATATGGAAAAAACAAACGCTGACGGCAAGAAATATCGTCTGGCTCTTCTGCGGCTTAAAGAAGGCGGCAAGTATATCATTGACGCAGGTGAGCTGACCTTTACCGATGAGAAAGCCTTTTCCGTTGAGCCGTTCGAGAAATTGGCTCTGACACTGAACGGCAATCAGCTTTCCGGTCAGGTGAAGCATGCCGTGAATGATACGCCTTACGTTATCCGCACTTATTTTTCAAACGAAGAAGGCGGAGCGGACTATATGATCTCCGAGCAGGAAATAGGCGATACCTCAAACATTACGCTTCCCGTTCCATCATCGGGGGCGCTGGCTCCCACCGGCGAATATTATGTAACAGCCTTTCTTATGACGAAAAAACCGGCTGATATCAACGGCGACGGAGAAGAGGAGGAGGCACTTATCGCAATTGACAATCAGGCATTCAGCGGCACGGTTTCATACACCAATATACACGAGCCGTCCGCACCGACGGAAGTTACTCTGCAAGCGTCGGGGAATGAAGTAATGCGCGCAGAGTGGAGTGCGGCAGACGGAGCCGACGGTTATGCCGTGAGAATTTATGAGGAAAAGGACGGCGCATGGACAGACACGGGCTTTGGATATGATCTGGGCAAAGACACGACATCGGTTGATATGGCGCTCACCGTCGGAGGAAACGAAAATGCAGAGAACGCGGAGTCTGTTACCGACAAAAATCTGCTGCCCGACAAGATTTATAAAATCGGGGTACGCGCATACAAAAAATCCGAAAGCGGAAAGTATTACAGCAGGGAAACCGAATCCTCGGGAGAATATCTGCCGAAATATACGCCTGTTGAAATAACGCTTTCGGTTAACGGCAGCGAGTGTACCGCCGATGAAAACGGCGTTTACCATGCGTATGTAGGCGTAGGAAATAACACCCTGACGGTAAGCGGTTCGGACAGTAGCGCATCGTTTAAGGTAACAAGAATGGACACAAATGCCGAAATACCGGCGGAAAATACAGAAAATACCTTTGTAATTCCCGAATTTGAGGGAAGTCTGATGTTTAAGGTTGACGCTGTCTCCGGTAAGGACATAACAAGCGTATTCCTGCTTGTGAGCATGGATAAAGAACCGCCCGTGCTGACGCTTTCCTCCGACGTATTCTATGCCGATAAGGAAACCGGCGAATATACGATAACCGGAATGGCAGATGCGGGCAGCAGAATCGTATACGGCAAAAATGAAGAGGTTCTTGCCGGAGCAGACGGAGGCTTTGCTGTTTCCGGACAACTCTATGAAGGGGAAACAAGTGCCGTTATAATGCTGTATGCACAGGATATTGCCGCAAATACTTCATCGCCGCAGACAGCTATTGTAACAAAGAAAACCTTCAACACCGTAACGGTGAATGAAAGCTATGCGGAGGTTTCGGGCAGCGGAGAGTATTCAAACGGTGAAACGGTAACGATAAAAGCAGGCGAGCGCAGCGGCTATACCTTCAGCGGCTGGACTGCGGACAGCAGTGTTCAGCTTGCAGACAGCAAGGCGGCGGAAACAACCTTTACAATGCCCGATAAAGACGTAACCGTAACCGCAGGCTGGACGAAATCAGGCAGCGGCAGCGGTGGAGGCGGTGGCGGCGGCACGGTACGCTGTACCGTTTCGTTTGAAACGAACGGTGGAACCGTGACTGCAAGCCAAACCGTTGCAAAAAACAGCACGGTAAAAGAGCCGGCAGCGCCGTCAAAAGAAAACTTTGATTTTGACGGTTGGTACTCTGATAAAGAACTCAAAACCAAGTACGATTTTTCCGAAAAGGTAACAAAGAGCTTCACGCTCTATGCAAAATGGATAAAAAAGGATAACATTGGACAGGAAAATCCGTTTACCGATGTTAAGTACGACGACTGGTTTTACGATTCTGTGAAATACGCATACGAAAATGACTTGATGAAAGGTATATCGGACACGGAATTTGCACCAAGCAGCGATATTACCCGTGCAATGTTTGTAACGGTTATCTACCGAATGGAAAAAGAGCCGCAAACGGAAAGCTGTGTGTTTACCGATGTTGAACGCGGCAGCTATTACGAAAAGGCGGTTGCATGGGCAAATGCAAACGGTATTGTTTCGGGTATTTCCCAAGAGTGTTTTGCTCCGAACGAGCCTATTACCCGTGAGCAGATGGCAGCAATCATCTATCGCTATGCGGCATTCAGGGGATATGACGTAACGGCAGGCGGCAGCACGGCTTATACGGATAACGGCGACATTTCGGACTATGCAAGGGACGCTGTGATATGGGCAGCCGAAAAGTCCGTTATGACAGGTAATACGGACGGCAGCTTTGCCCCGAAAGCAAACACGACAAGAGCGCAGGCGGCAGCAGTGTTTATGCGAATGCTCGAAAACTTAAAATAAAGTAAAAAAATTAACATTTGTGTATAAAAAAGAGCTTACACAATTATTACATTTTTATTGACAAAATACCGTTTCCGCGATATAATAATTACAGAAAGGGCAAAACTTTAAACGGTTATGCCGAATGTTAAGATTATTAAGTAAATAGCCCTCACTTTTCTATCGATTTGAGGGCTATTTTACTTTTACAATAAGTGTTATAGAGGTTATTATAACTAAAATCAAAATTCTAATTATGTATTTTTTCTTTTGTTGAAAAAACTTTATTTTTGTATTCTATAAAATTCAAATTATTAAGATGTTTTTCTTATAAATCTCTATCGTTCGTTATTGTAGGATAAGTATATTTGTATAACTCTATACTTTATTGAACGATTT
>CAJKHT010000075.1 GCA_905199755.1 uncultured Eubacteriales bacterium
TTGTTCGTCAACCGCTGCATAAACCCTCTTCAAATCAGCCATTAAAGCCTTTATAAGCTAATGTTTTGCATTAGGACAAAAAAATAGCCCAGAGCCTTGATGACTCTGGGTTTTTTACCCCGAAAGTGGGGATTTTATTGGCGGAGAAGGAGAGATTTGAACTCTCGCGCCGGTTACCCGACCTACACCCTTAGCAGGGGCGCCTCTTCGGCCTCTTGAGTACTTCTCCGTATAGGAAAACATATTGTATAAAATATACAAAATCAATTGCGACCGTTTTAAAAGCAATTGATATACATGCACCCGATATTAAATTGTAAATGGAGGAGAGAGCGGGATTCGAACCCGCGGACGGCGAAACCGTCACCGGTTTTCAAGACCGGCTCTTTCAACCACTCAGACATCTCTCCATATAGTCAGTATCGCAACCGACTTGTACAGTATAACAAAATATTTCTGCCTTGTCAATACTTTTTTGAAATTTTATTTATTTTTTTGAAACTTTTTTGAAAATATTGAAAATATATTGACAAACAGTGCCGCCCTGCGATAAAATAAGTAAAATGGCTTATTATTTCGTATTTATCGGAGGGAGAGAGCATTTATGGATAAATTTGACGGATATGAATATATTAACGGAGGAGTATGTGCGGCACAGGGGTTTAAAGCAAACGGACTGAACTGCGGACTTAATCCGGATAAGAACAAAAATGATTTATGTGTTGTCGTCAGTGACAGAGAGTGCAGTGCTGCGGCGGTTTATACTCAAAATAAGGTAAAAGGCGCGCCGATAATCGTAACAAAAAAACATCTGGAAAATAATGCGGGCAAGGCTCGTGCGGTTATTGCAAATTCAAAAAATGCGAATACCTGTAATGCCGACGGCGAGGAAAAAGCCGAGATGATGTGCGAGCTTGCCGCTTGGGAGCTTGGGATAGACAAAAATGAAGTTATAGTTGCATCAACGGGAGTTATAGGGCAGATATTGCCCATAGAACCGATAAAAAGCAGTATGCATGAATTATGCTCGGGTATTTCCTACAGCGGTAACGATAAGGCGGCAACCGCCATCATGACTACTGATACGGTAAAAAAAGAAGTTGCCGTGAATTTTGAAATTGACGGCGTAAAATGTACAATAGGCGGTATGGCAAAGGGCAGCGGAATGATTCATCCCAATATGGCCACCACGCTTAATTTTATCACTACAGATGTTAAAATATCGCCGGAGCTTTTGCAGGCGGCATTGAGCGAAATTGTAAAAATTACATATAACTGTCTGAGTGTGGACGGCGATACATCAACAAATGATATGGTGTGCATACTGGCAAACGGTATGGCTGAAAATGATGAAATCACGGCAGACAGTCTTGAAATGGAAATTTTTAAGAAAGCGCTTTATATAGTCATGATGAATATGACAAAGATGCTGGCAAAGGACGGCGAGGGAGCGACAAAGCTTATTGAATGTACCGTGAACAGTGCGCCGGAGCTTGATACGGCGATTATTGTGGCAAAGAGCGTAATACGTTCGCCGCTTTTGAAGTGCGCAATTTTCGGTGAAGATGCAAACTGGGGAAGAATTTTGTGTGCCGTGGGCTATGCACAGGCGGAATTTGACATAAATAAAATTGATGTTGATATTGCCTCGGCTGCAGGAAGCGTTGCCGTGTGCAGAGGCGGCAGCGGTATAGAGTTTTCGGAGGAAGAAGCCGCAAAAATTCTGCATGAGGACGAAATTTTTATTAATATATCGCTTAATGCAGGCAATACATCAGCCAAAGCGTGGGGCTGCGATCTGACATACGATTACGTGAAAATAAACGGTGATTACCGTTCGTAACCCTGCAAAGGCGGAAAGGAATGATATAACTTATGGAAAATACACTTCATTACATACCCGTAATTCCTATGCGCGGTATGGTTGTATTTCCTCATATGAACGTAAATTTTGACGCGGGACGCGATGTTTCGGTAAAGGGATTGTCAGCGGCATCGGAGGAAAATTCCGTTGTTTTTCTGACATCACAGAAACAGCTCGATAAGGAAAATCCCAAGCCGGAGGATTTATATAATATAGGAACCATTGCGCAGATAAAGCAGGTAATGCGTTTGCCGGGCAATGTGACAAGAGTGGTTGTTACGGGAATTGCAAGGGGAGCAATACGCGAAATGACGCTGACAAAGCCGTATTTTAAAGCGGTTGTGGAGGAGTTTCATACAGAGTATGAGCAGGACACGGCGGTAAATGAAGCGTATGAGCGTCAGCTTAAGAAAAAATATGAAGAATATTTTGCGCAGAATCCGAAGCTTAATGCGGACAACTTTATGTCAGTCATGGCAATAGAAGATACTGATACATTGAGTGACGTTATAGCCGGAGGACTTGAAATTAAGCTTGAAGAGCGCCAGGCACTGCTTGAAGAATTTGATGCCTATAAGCGTGCGGAAAAGCTTATGACGGTAATAGACAATAATATTAATGTGATGCGCATAGAGCAGAATATTATAAAAAAGGTCAGAGAAAATATAGATAAAAATCAGCGTGAGTATTTTCTGCGCGAGCAGCTTAAGGTTATTTCTGAGGAGCTGGGAGATAAGGACGGTATAACGGCAGAGGTTAAGGAATATAAAGAACGCATAAAAAAAGCAAAACCGGGCAGGAAAAATACCGAAAAGCTTTTAAAGGACGTAGACAGATTTTCCAAAATGCAGACAGCATCGGCTGAAAGCACGGTTATGCGCTCATATCTCGATACCGTGCTTGATATGCCGTGGAATAAGCATACAAAAGAAGTATTTGACATAAACGAAGCCGAAAAAATTCTTGAAGAAGACCATTACGGTTTGGAAAAGGTAAAGGAACGTATACTTGAATATCTGGCTGTAAGACATTTTACAAACGGAAAAAACGGAACGATTTTATGCCTTGCAGGTCCTCCGGGAGTGGGAAAAACCTCAATAGCAAAATCGATTGCACGTGCATTGGGCAGAAAATATGTGCGCATTTCGCTGGGCGGCATACATGATGAAGCTGATATACGCGGACACAGAAAAACGTATATAGGTGCAATGGAGGGCAGAATCATGGCAGCTGTAAAGGAGGCAAAGGTCAACAATCCTTTGATTTTGCTTGATGAGGTCGATAAAATGGGTGCAGACTATAAAGGCGATCCGTCTGCGGCTCTGCTTGAAGTGCTTGATTACGAGCAGAACAATGCATTCAGAGACCATTATCTTGAACTGGAATTTGACCTTTCGCGAGTTATTTTCATAACCACCGCAAATACTCTCGATACTGTGTCACGGCCGCTGCTTGACCGTATGGAGGTAATCTCGCTCACGGGTTATACCGACGAGGAAAAATTCCATATCGCAAAGGGTTATCTTGTAAAGAAAGCGCTGGAGCAAAACGGACTTACGGCTAAACAGGTTAATATTTCCGATGATGCAATCAGGAAGATTATAGATAATTATACTCGTGAGGCAGGTGTGCGCAAGCTTGAACAGACCATAAGCGCATTGTGCAGAAAGGCTGCGAAGCATATTCTTGAGGGTAATAAAAAATCTGTCAGAATAACGGCAAAAAATGTTTCGGAATATCTCGGAAAGGAACGCTATCATTTTGAAAAGATGAATGAGCATGACGAGATTGGAATCGCACGCGGACTTGCATGGACGAGTGTGGGCGGAGAAACGCTGTCCGTCGAAACGAATGTAATGAGCGGAAACGGCAAGGTAGAGCTGACGGGAAAACTCGGAGACGTGATGAAAGAGAGTGCAATGGCGGCGATAAGCTATATCCGTTCGAGAGCCGATGTGCTTGACATTGACGGTGAATTTTACAAAAACAAGGATATACATATACATGTGCCGGAGGGCGCAGTCCCGAAGGACGGTCCGAGCGCAGGTATAACAATGGCAACGGCGCTTGTATCATCGCTTACGGGAAAGCCTGTAAGAAACGATATTGCCATGACGGGGGAAATAACGCTGCGCGGCAATGTTCTGCCTATCGGCGGACTCAAGGAAAAATCCCTTGCGGCATACCGCGCAGGAATTAAAACGGTAATAATCCCCGAGGAAAATAAGGCGGATATAGACGATATTCCGGCAGAAATACGGAAAAAAATGAAATTTATTCCCGTATCGAGCATGGATAATGTGCTGGAAAACGCTTTGAGATAAAAATGTATTGAATGGAGAACGATATGAGTAAATTTGAAATGAATCTGCATAATGCGTCAATAAAGGTTTCGGCAGTGAGTCCTAAGCAGTACCCGACGGACGGTTATCCCGAATTTGCTTTCGCAGGGCGTTCAAATGTGGGTAAATCCTCGCTTATCAATAAGCTGCTGAACCGCAAGTCGCTTGCACGTGTGAGTTCAACACCGGGAAAAACGGCAACAATTAACTTTTACAATATTGACGACACAATTTATCTGGTGGATTTGCCGGGCTACGGCTATGCGCAACGTTCAAAGGCGGAAAAGGAAAAGTGGGGTGCGATGATGGAGGAATATCTTGCAGACAGAGATCCTCTTGTGCAGACGATTCTTTTGGTGGACAGCCGTCATAAGCCTACTGCCGATGATGTAATGATGGCAGACTGGATAAGACATTATCATGAAAGGCTTATCGTTGTTGCCACAAAGACCGATAAGCTGAAAAAGCGTGAAATAGAGCCTAATCTGGAGCTTATTTATGATACGCTGAAGCTTACGGAGGACGACATACTCGTGCCGTTTTCGACAGCGGGGGACGAGGGCAGAATAACCGTGTGGGACATGATAAACATGATGCGCGCCGGGATGCTTTTTGACGATTTGGAAACCGAATAAACGAGGGGAGAATTATTTTATTATGGCAGTACGTGCGGTACGCGGAGCAACAACCGCGGCAGAAAATACAAAAGAGGATATAGTGAATGCTTCAAAGGAGCTTGTATCTGAAATACTTTCGAGAAATGATATAAATACCGATGATATAACCGATATAACTTTTACGGTGACAAAGGATTTAACAAAGGCATTTCCGGCATCGGCGGTGCGTGCAATGGGGATAACAACTGTTCCTCTGCTTGACATGCAGGCTCCCGATATAGACGGAGCATTGAAAAAGTGTATACGTGTTATAATACGATATAATACCGATAAGGGAAATGCAGACCTTCATCATGTGTATCTGGGAGAGGCGCAGAAGCTTCGTCCGGATATAGCAAAAAAGGAAAATAACCGATAATTGAAAGGGAGGATACCAATGCAGTATACTGCGGTTGCGATAGACGGGCCGGCAGGAGCCGGAAAAAGCACTGTGTCAAAAGCGGCGGCATTGCAGCTCGGATATGTGTATATAGATACCGGCGCCATGTACAGAAGTGTGGCATTGTATGCCATAAATAACGGTATGGACTGTGTCTCTGACGCTGATAAGCTTATTAAAAGGCTTGATGACATCATCCTTGAGATAAAATATCAGGACGGCGGACAGCATGTTTTTCTTAACGGTGACGATGTTACGCATGATATACGATGCGAGGAGGTATCGGTCGGGGCATCGAATGTTGCGGTAATTCCCGAGGTCAGAAAAAAACTCGTGGAAATGCAGCGAAAAATGGCTGAAAATGATAACGTAATTATGGACGGCAGAGATATTTGTTCGTATGTTCTTCCGAATGCGCAGGTCAAGATATTTCTTACCGCGTCATCGGATGCGCGCGCGGCAAGACGCTTTAAGGAGCTTTGCGAAAAAGGCGCGGAATGCGATATAGAACAGATTAAAAAGGACATAGAGTACCGCGACAAAAATGACAGCGAAAGAAAAACAGCGCCGTTAAGACAAGCCCCCGATGCGGTGAGGATAGATACGTCCGATCTGAGCTTTGATGAATCTGTGGCTGCCATACTGAATGTTATATCTGAAAAAACAAGTAACGGAGGCAATGCGGAAGATGTTTTATAATTTTGCTATTGTGTTTGTAAGGATAATTTTGCTTTTCTGTTTCCGCGTGAGACGCGAGGGAATAGAGAATATTCCTGCGGAGGGCGGTGTTATTCTTGCGGTAAAGCACCGTTCAAATCTCGACCCCGTTATGGCAGGAATAACGTGTCCGCGCAGACTCACCTTTATGGCTAAATCAGAGCTGTTTAAAAATCCGCTTTTCGGCAGACTTATCACGGCTTTGGGCGCTTTTCCGGTGCATAGGGGAAAAGGTGATATAGGTGCGGTCAAAAGTGCATTTTCCATACTTAAAAGCGGCAGAGCGATGCTTATTTTTCCCGAGGGCAGGAGAGTAAAGAAAAATGAGATTTCAAAAGCACAGCCCGGAGTTGCCATGATTGCGCAGCATACGAAAGCCCCGGTAATTCCCGTTTACATTGACGGAGATTATAAGTGGATGCATAAAATCACCGTCAGATACGGCGAGCCGGTAAAGCTTGACGAGTATTACGGCAAAAAGCTTTCGATAGAGGAGCTTCGTGAGGTTTCGGGAGAAATACTCGATAAAATAAACGGGCTGAAAAAACAGTGATGTATAGGGAGGTTTTTCGTAAATGATAACCGTTGCGCGCACGGCGGGCTTTTGCTACGGTGTAAAGCGTGCCGTTGACAGTGTATACAGCGAAATTGAAAAAGGTACAAAGCTCGGAATAATCGGAGCATTGATACACAACAGACAGGTTACCGAGGATTTGGAAAAAAAAGGAGTATACTCATATAAAACTCCCGATGAAATCCTGGAGGACTGCACGGTTGTAATACGCGCTCACGGGGTGGGTAAAGATGTGTATGAAAAAGTAAGCCGCCGTCCTTTTATTGATTTGACATGCCCGTTTGTGGAAAAGATACATAAAATCGTCCGCGAGTATTATAATAAAGGGTATGAAATTGTGATTGTCGGCGACAAAAATCACCCGGAGGTAATCGGCATAAACGGGTGGTGTGATAACAGTGCGCAGATAATTTATGACGTAAATGAGCAAATAGACGAAAAAAAACGCGAAAAACCCATTTGTATTGTGGCACAAACCACAATAAATAAAGAAATTTTTGGTCAAATCGTACAAAATGCAAAAAAAACTTGCAAAAGTACCCTAATATTTGATACAATATGTAGTGCGACAAAGAATAGGCAGACGGAAACGTATGAGCTTTCAAAGAAATCCGATTGCATGATTGTAATAGGAGGACGGGAAAGCTCGAATACGCAGAAGCTTTTTGAAATAGCAAAAGCGAATTGTCCCGAAGCTTATCATGTCGAAACATATGAGGAGATTCCTCAAAAAACATATAATAAAATAGGTATTACGGCAGGGGCGTCGACGCCGGGCTGTATTATCGAGGAGGTAGTTAAGGCTATGAGTGAAAAATTACAGAATGAGGAGACTTTTGCAGAACTGTTTGAACAGTACGCATCAAAGACTCTCAATAACGGAGACATTGTTGACGGAACGGTTGTAGAGGTTCGCAATAATGAAGTCATCGTTGATTTGGGTGGCTTTAAGTATAACGGACAGCTTGCGGCTGACCAGCTGACAGATGATCCGTCACTTAAGCCGTCTGATGTTGTAAAAGAAGGCGATACAATCAGAGTTTACGTTGTAGGCGTAAATGACGGCGAGGGAAAAGTAGTTTTATCAAGAAAGAAATTGGTAGCTATGGAAAGCTGGAACAAAATCAAAGCGGCTTATGAATCCGAGGAAGTTCTTGAGGGCAAAATTATCAAGGCAGTAAAAGGAGGAGTAATCGCGCTGGCAGATGGTTCGCAGGTATTCATTCCCGCACGTCAGGCATCAGAAAGATTTGTACAAGACCTCCAGAGCCTGGTAGGTGAAACCGTTAAGTTTAAGATTATAGAGCTTGACGAGAGAAGAAAGAGAGTTATCGGTTCGGTAAGAGTTCTTCTCGAAGCTGCAAGAAAAGAAAAGGAAGAAAAGTTCTGGGCAGAAGCGGAAGTAGGCAAGAAGTACCAGGGTACAGTCAAGTCACTCACTTCATTCGGTGCGTTTGTTGACATCGGCGGTGTGGACGGTCTCGTTCACATAAGCGAGCTGTCATGGAACAAAATCAAGCATCCGTCGGAGATTGTAAATGTCGGCGATGTGCTTGAGGTTTATATAAAGGATATGAACAAGGAAACACAGAAGATTTCTCTGGGCTACAAAAAGACAGAGGACGATCCGTGGGTTATCGCACAGAATAAGATTAATGTCGGCGATGTTGTTAAGGCAAAGGTTGTACGCATGATGCCGTTCGGTGCATTTGCGGAAATTATCCCGAGCGTAGACGGTCTTATTCATATTTCACAGATTGCAGACAGAAGAATCGGCAAGCCCGAGGACGTGCTTACAATCGGTGAAGAAGTTGAAGCTAAGGTTACTGACGCTGACTGGGAAGCAAAGAAGATAAGCCTGAGCATAAGAGCGCTTATCGCTCCTCCGGTTGAAGAAGAAGCTCCCGTCGAGGAAGAAGCAGAGGAAGCTCCCGTTCAGGGTGAAACTCTGGTTTATTCAACCGATCCCGAGGTTGAGGTTGACGAAACAATCGAGCTTGAACCCGAAGAGGATGCAGAGTAATTGATTTTAAGAAGTATTGCAAAAGCATTTTTGCCGCTGCAATACTTCTTTTTTTTGCACAGGTCTTTACTTTTCGGTGAAAAAAATGTATAATATATTATATGTTGTAATTTTTATGCAATTTTGCGAAAGGATAATTAATATGACTAAACTTGAAGAATTTAAGCAAAATATAAAGGGAAAGAATGTTACCGTAATAGGAATAGGAATTTCAAATCTTCCGCTCATAAAATATCTCATCTCACTCGGAGCAAATGTAACGGCATGCGATAAGCATGACAAAGAGTGGCTGGGCGAAAAGTATGATGAATGTGAAAAGCTCGGTGTAAAATTTATGCTGGGGGATGATTATCTAGATAATATAACGGACAGCATTATATTTAAAACCCCGGGATTGCGTGCGGATGTACCGCAGCTTGAAAACGCGCGCAAAAGAGGTGCTGTAATAACCTCTGAAATGGAAACATTTTTTGATATTTGCCCGTCGCATATAATTGCCGTTACCGGCAGCGACGGTAAAACAACCACCACAACGCTCATTCATAAAATGATGACTATGGCAGGCTATAAAACATGGCTTGGCGGCAATATAGGAAATCCGCTGCTTGCCGATACGGATAAAATGACCGAAAATGATTGGGTAATCCTTGAATTGTCATCATTTCAGCTGCATACGATGAAAAAATCGCCCGAAATAGGCGTAATAACAAATTTAAGTCCGAATCATCTTGACTGGCACAAAAGCTATGAGGAATATATCGAGGCAAAAACAAACATATTCCTGCATATGTCAAGGGAAAACGTTATCGTGCTGAATGCGGATAACCGTGACTGTGCGGCGCTGCTTCCGCTGGCACATGAAAAAGTGCGTATGTTCTCGCGTACAAAAAAGGCGGAAATATGGCTTGATGATGATACGATTTACCGCGGAAACGAACCTGTACTCAATATACATGATATAAAAATCCCGGGCATGCATAATGTCGAAAACTATATGGCGGCAATTGCGGCGGTTGAGGGACTTGTAAGCGATGATGTGATAAAAAGCGTTGCAAAGGAATTCGGCGGTGTGGAACACAGGATTGAGCTTGTCAGGACGATTGACGGGGTAAGATATTACAACAGCTCGATTGACTCAAGCCCTAACAGAACAATAAATACTCTTAATGTTTTCGCGGAAAAGGTTATTATGATTGCCGGCGGAAAGGATAAAGGCATACCGTATGATGCGGTAGGTCCTGCGATAGCGGATAAGGTAAAGCTGCTTATACTCATAGGTGCTACATCGGATAAAATATATGAGGCATTGAAAAAAACGGGCAGGGAAAGCGAAACGGAGGTTGTGTTTGCATCGTCGTATGAGGACGCGGTAAATACGGCTCACAGCCGTGCCGTATCGGGAGATGTTGTTTTGCTTTCGCCGGCAAGCACATCATTTGATTTATTCAGAAATTTTGAGGAACGCGGAAATTTATTTAAAAAGCTTGTAAATGAATTAGGGGAAAATTAATGCGCAGTTTAATTAAAAAGCTAAGTGATTTAAGAGGAATATCGGGCTTTGAATACCGCCTTAACGGCGAGATTGCAAAGCTGTTTGAAAAATATTCCGATGAAGTCGTAATTGACAGTCTCGGGAGCGTTACAGCCGTTAAAAAATGCGGAAAGAAAAATGCTCCGTCAATAATGATAGAGGCACATTGCGATGAAATAGGACTTATGGTTACTTCGGTGACGGAGGACGGGTTTCTGACATTTGCCAATATAGGCGGAGTGGATAACAGGATATTGCCGTCGCTTGAAGTTACCGTTCACGGGAAAAAGGATATTTGGGGTGTTATCGGAATAAAGCCGGATTACCTCAATGAAGCCGGAAAAAGTGTTAAAATCAAGGATATGGCAATAGATACGGGTCTGAGCGCCGAAGAAGTCAGAGAACTTGTATCGGTGGGAGACAGCGTAACCGTTGCACAGTCTGTCGGAAAGCTCGGAAACCGGCAGTGGAGCGGAAAAACTCTTGATGACCGCGCCTCCGTTGCCGCCTTGATAACCGTCATGAAAAATCTTCAGAAGGAAAAGCTTTGTGCGGACGTTTATGCGGTTGCCGCCGTTCAGGAGGAGGTCGGCTGCCGCGGAGGAAAAACCACGTCATACGGTATAAATCCCGATATGGCGGTGGCAATTGACGTAACACACGGAATAACCCCGGATAACTCGGAGAATGCGTTTGAGACAGGCTGCGGAGCGGTTATTTCGGCAGGCCCCAATCTGCATTCGAAGCTGACGGCGCGCCTGATAGATACCGCAAAGAAATACGGCATAAAAACAGAGATTGATGTTGACGGCGGAAATACGGGTACCGATGCATGGGAAATACAGGTTTCGGGAAACGGAATCCCGACAGCACTGCTCTCAATTCCGCTTAAATATATGCATACCTCTGTAGAAACTCTTGCGGTGTCCGATGTCGAGGCGGTTTCGGAACTGCTTACGGATTTTGTAAAGGATATTAAGGGGGATATGCAATGGCTGAGCTTATAAAGGATTTGTGCCGCATTAACGGAGTGAGCGGAAATGAGGGTGATGTCAGAAAGTATATCATCAGCAAGATAAAGGACAAAATGAGCGATATAACCGTTGATTCCATGGGAAATGTTATTGCCTTAAAAAAGGGCAGGAAAAGCGGCAAAAAAATTATGCTCGTGTCTAATATGGACGAACCGGGATTTATCGTGTCGGGTGTAACCGATAAAGGTTATCTTAAAATTAAAAATGTGGGGAGCATAGACAGCCGTGTCATTATATCAAAAAAGGTTGTTATAGGCAGCGGAGTTAAGGGCATAATCGGAATGAAAGCAATTCATCTGCAAAAGAAAAGCGAACGTGAAAATACGGTTGCGACAGAGGACTTGTTTGTTGATATAGGCGCTTCATCAAAGAAAAATGCACTGAAAAAGGTCAATCTCGGCGATTATGTGACTTTTGATACCGAATACCGCGAAACGGAGCGGCGTATATGTGCGAAAGCACTTGACAGAGCGGGCTGTGCGTGTCTTATCGATGCGGCTGATGCGGAATGTGAATACGATACGTATTTTGTGTTCAGCGCACAGAAAGAGATTGAGGCACGCGGAGCAAGAGTAGCGGCGCACAGGATACAGCCGGATGTTGTCTTAACGGTGGGAACGGCTGAAACCGCGGACATGTACGGTGTCGATAAGGATAGGCACTGTGCCGAGTTGGGAAAGGGTGCGGTTATTGCCGATGCCGATAAAACGATGCTTGCCGATAAAAGGCTGACGGAATTTTTGAAAAAGCTTGCCCAAAATAACGGTATCTGCATACAGGAATCAAAGGGAATCGAGAATAAATCTGTCGGCGGTGCGGTGCAGACTGCGGCAAACGGTGCTGCGGTGTGCGGCATAAGCATACCCTGCAGATATTCTCATACTCCGGTATGCATGGCGGACAAGTATGATATTGAGCAGGCAAAAAAGCTTGTGAAAGCATTTTCAGAGAGGGTTGCGGATATATGGAATTATTAAAAAAACTGACACAGACTGACGGTGCATCGGGAAACGAGGGCGCAGTGTGTGCAATTATAAAAAATGAAATTGAAAAATATTGCGATGAGCTTTATACCGATGCTATGGGCAATCTGATTGCACACATAAGCGGAAAAGGTAAAAAGGTTATGTTTGCGGCACATATGGACGAAATCGGAATTATTGTAACCGCGGCGGACGAAAACGGATTTCTGCGGTTCAGAAATATAGGCGGATTGTATGTGAAGCAGCTTGTCGGCAGACGTGTGCGCTTTGACGGCGGACTTGTCGGAGTTATCGGAAGCGAGGAAGAGGAATTTAATAAAAAACCCTCGTTTGATAAGCTTTATATTGACATCGGCGCAGAGAATGCGGAGGACGCGAAAAAACATGTAAATATCGGTGATACGGCGGTATTTACCGGCGAATGGTACGAACGCGGCAAGCTGATGATTTCCAAGGCATTGGATAACCGTACAGGCTGCTATATGCTGATAAAGGCAATTCAGTCGGTTAAAAACAGTGAAAACGATTTGTATTTTGTGTTCACATCGCAGGAGGAGGTAGGACTCAGAGGTTCAAAAACGGCAGCGTTTTCGATAAATCCCGATTATGCCGCTGCAGTTGATGTGACCGATACGGGGGATACTCCGAAAGCGCCTGTTATGGAGGTTAAGCTCGGCGGCGGAGCTGCAATAAAGGTTATGGACCGTTCCGTAATGTGTGATGCGGACGTGCGCGTGAAAATGATTGAAACGGCAAAAAAACATAACATACCGTATCAGCTTGAAATTATGACAGACGGCGGCACGGACGCAGGTGCAATTCATCTTACCCGTGCAGGTGTTAAAACGGGAGGTATATCCTTGCCCGTGAGGTATGTACATTCGCCGTCCGAGGCAGCGGATAAAGAGGATTTGAAAGCATGTATCAGCCTTATAACGGCATTGGCACAGGAAAAATGGGATTAAGCGGCTGTTTAAAAGGCACAGATATTTTAAAGTGACGGCATTTTGCCCTAAAAAGTATTCGGGGTGAAATTAACGCAAATGCAGATTTCACTCTGTTTTGAGCATGAAACGCACCGCTCGGAGTACGTTTGTACGCCGAGCGGTGCGTTTCGTACATTCTACATGCTGTGCTATAACCATATATTACAAAAATATTACAAAAAAATATCAAAAAAAATACAAATGCAACCGTGCTATTGAATAACGGGTGTAGATGTTATATAATCAACTTATATTTAGTACCAGCTACTTAACAGACACAATAGCTGTAGTTTTTAATCTTTACAAAAATTTGGAAGCATATGAGGCTGAAGACAAGGGTGTCTT
>CAJKHT010000076.1 GCA_905199755.1 uncultured Eubacteriales bacterium
AAAATTCATCTCTATTATTGATTTGCTCATTTATTTCGTCTATTGCCTTTTTATAATCCTCTTTACTGACTGCATAAATCGGATAAGACATGATTTCACCATCGTTTTTTGAAGAAATATATATTGTATAATTATCGGATTTCGTCACTTCAATAACCAATTCGTTATTGGACTCAAATTCATTTTGGTATTCCAAAAAAGACATAGGCTTATATCTTGTAATATCCCCTTCTGCCGTAACATTTTCACTTTCGATTTTACTGAACAATTCTTGTGGTTTTATTGTCCCTTGTAGCATAATAATGCTGTAATGCTTGCTTTCTTCTTCATTGAGATTTAATTTAATCTCACCGTTTGAATAATTTTTTTCAATATTAACGCTCGGTGATGCAAGCACGGGCACTATTGCTAAAAACGCTATCATTAAGGTGCTTACAAAGGCTTTTGCTTTAATTCTCACTTTTTATTCCTCCTTGCTTGCATTATCAAGCATATCATGTTACATATGGGAACGGATCAAACCGTTCCCATATGTATGTATTATTGTTATTTAAGTTCTATAGGGGACGCTAAAGGCGTTATTGTCTCAAAATCTCCCCAGCAAAATACTTTTGTTGTTGTGATATTGTCCATATTGGTCGGGACCGTATATTCTATATCTTCATTGACTTTGGAAATTGCTGCATCATGCTTTACATTGATAATTTCAGCACCTGCCAGCTGTACTTCATCGCCTGCAAAATGAGCAACTATAATGTTATATTCTCTCTCGCTTTGCAAAGTGTTTGTATAATCAATATTGATTTTAACTTTTTGACCGCCCAACAGCTTTAAGGCACTAAGCGTATCAATCGGTGTACCGTCCGAGGCTTTTACACTGTTTAATTTAACATTTAATTCACCGTTTACCGTCTTAAATCCTGCCGTATAAGCTTCTGTTCCGAAGGTTTCGCCTTTAATATTTTGTACATCTGTCATGATATGCAGTTCATATTCCGTATTTTCAGACAAAGCTTCATTTAACGTCAACACATACTTGCCCGAAACAAATGCGCCTGTTGCATTGATTTTTGCGGTGTCACCTTTTGCCGTGACATAAATTGAATTATTGTTTACGGTTGCTTCATTCATAGGAGCCGAAAAATCAATTTCAATTTTATTTGTCAATGCTGATACTTTGCCCCAATCAGCTTGTATGTCATCATCGCTCTTGATCACAATGCTATCTGCATTAACTGTCGGTGCGGGATAATATTTTTTGAACATGATATTATCAAGGTCAATTTCTCCGCCGGGGAGCTGGAATGCCATAACCTCGAACGGAGTAGAAAGATTATCTTTCCAATACCCTTGACCATCACCTGAAAGGGCTTTCCAATCAACTTTATATTCATTTGTACCGTCACTCAAAACAGCTTTTGCCTTTTTATTGTTTACATCAAGAATGTATGTGTAATGATACCACTGATTCGGTGTTAAATTTGTAATCTCTTTAAATGCTCTGTCTGCTTCCGGCTCGCCCATAGCAACAGTTTCAGAATCCATACCGAATATCTGTAAGCCGTTTTGATATTGATGCCTTGCTGAGAAATAAATCCTGTCTGTTGCTGTCATTGCTGCCTTTGTTCTTATATCAAATTCGATTGACATAAATTTATAAGCCGACTGCTCATTCCAATACGTATTAATGCCATCGCCTGCCGGATTAAAATACTGCCAGTATCTGTAATCACCCGGATCGCCCGATGCCGCAGCCGTACCCTTTGTAGCTTTCATGTAATAATTACCGTCTGTATCTTGTTCAATACTTGCATGGTTGCTTCCCACACCAAATGCATTCAGTGCCGCTCCATTATCCAAACCATCTGTGAACGGGTGATAACCCATTGTATCCTGATCTTTAATGTCAAGAACAAACACCGCTTCTTCTTCGGTACTGCTGCCGCTTACAGACTGGATTCCGGCAGGAACAACAACTGTGTATGTACCTGTTTTCAGGTCGCTTGCAGACAATGTATAGGTCAGTCCGTCATCTGATAATGTGCCGCCTATATCCTCACCGTTTAACGTAATTCCCGATACGCTTGAAACAGCGTCACTGAATGTAATATCAATTCCCGTGCCGTTAAAGCTTGCGCCTGTTGCCTTAAACGGCGGTATGTTTTTTTCAACCGATACATTATCAATGCTCATACCCACGCGAGTAATATATCTTAATCCCGAAATTGACGATGCCTTCGAACCTCCGACAATATAATTACCGGAAGCAGGTGCTGTTGCTGACGCACTGTAAACGGTCGCATCCTGAGCATCTCTTTCATATAAAGATGTTGTCATCTTTTTTGACGGGAACTCAACTTTACTTTCAACATGATACCATTTTTCAGGATCAATAGTCGGATAATTTCCTGCTTTGTCGGTTAATTTTGTGATTTTTCCTGTTTCGTTATTCTCAACGGAACCTATTACCACACCGCCTTTTTGCGTGTAACCGATAATCCAGAACGAGCCGTTTCCTTCCGTTGCATCACCCAATCCCACACCGGTCATATTTTGCGCTTCAAATTTAACATCCAAGCTTGTTTCAATATTACAGGTTCCTGCCACATTTACACTTTGTCCCGAAGCAAAGGTCTGATAATATCTTGACCAACTGCCGCCGAATTTAAGATATTTATTGGAATCTTCTGTCTCAATTGAAACAGAAGCACCGGAATTAACCTGTGTCTGAGGCGTCGTTCCCTCGGTATCAAAATCTGCCCAATAAAGCTGTTTTGAGCCTTCCGATTGTTCTTTCAAACGTTCCACCTTTACATTATCAATATACGCATCTCCTCTTGAGAAGAGCCTTATTGCGCTGATTTCCGTACCTTGCGAACCCCCTACTTGATAACTGCCATACGCAGGGGCGGTAATGGTTCTTGTATAAACTACGCTCGGATCACTTTTCAGCCATGCCTTTGTTGTCATTGTTTTTGATGGCATTTCAAGGTAGGCTTCAACACTGTACCAAGTATCTGCTTCGGCTGCTTTCATTTCGCTGTCTGTATCTTTCAATGCATATAATTTGTTATTATCTTCCCAGGCAGAACCCATCGCCAGATTGCCCTTAGCCTCATTGGTTATATTCGCATCAGGAGTTATAACCGAAAAATTCCAATACGCACCGTTATTCCTGTTTTTATCACCCAAACCGATTCCCAATCTGTTCAACTTTGTCACCTTGGCATCAAAAGTAAGTTTAAATGTATTTTCATCTGAGGAAGAATACGCTTTGTTATCATCAAAATTAATGTGAAATGTTTCATATGAATTACCGAATTGGAGCGCACCGTCAACCGCTGCTATTTGGCTGCCTGCTACTGCGCCCTCATCGGTTACCGATTCAATTCCGTTATCAAAGTTATCCTCGAAGATGGTTTCATAAACCTCTGCACTTTCGGCATGGGCATAAATTCCTGAAAATGCCGACAACGTCATCGCCACTGCACAAACCGTTGAAATTAGTTTTTTCATTACTTTGTACCTCATCTTTCTTTAAAAAATAATAATTTTATTTATACTTACTGTCCGTCTGACAGATTAAGTATGCTATACAAATTTGCAGACTTCGTCTGCCCTATTCCATCACTGAACTGAAGCCAGCCTCTGCCGGCACCGTCGTTATCGTTTACAAGCATTGAAAATCCAAGCTCTCTGTCTTTGATTTTTGTAACCCCCGGAAGAATTTCCGACCACGGGATCCTTGCACGATAAACATACTTTCCGTCTTGCTTTTCAACGGAACATTCACAGTCATTAACCAAAACATTCTTTTCGAGCTTTGTTGAACTTTCCGCCTGCATCGCTTTTTCTGCGGATGACAGAGATTCAAATCTGAATAATTGAACGCCGTCGGGTGTTTTTGAGAGTCCAAATTCCGTAAAACTACCGCCGGATGACAATTTTCTGTCCTCTGCCGTGGAGATTGCAAACTGTATTCCATCTCCGCTCCACATGTCCGAACCGCTTTTGTCTTGGAAAAATACATTATCGGTTACAACTGCGAGTAAATAAAGATTTTCATCGTCCCATTTCAGTTTTCCTAAAACAGAACAATCATCTTTACCGCTCCAGTCATCCTTGTACCTCACATCCATTTTTCTGTCTGCCGCATAAAAATCTCCACCCTGCCAATCATTATAATTCAGCTTTCCGCTTATCGGAGGTTTTTCATTTGCAAACTCGGCGGTAAGCTGTGTACATTTTACTGCAACTGTTGTTTTATAACCATAGTCAAGCTCTACATTGGCATTAAAGTTAAATGTCCGCTGCACATAGCTTTGAGGAACATTAAGCTTCACCGTAACTGTTTCTTTTGGCTTTACATTTTCAAAATATCGTGTTTCGACCTTTCCGCCGTACGCGGTAAAGTCGGCAGTTACTTTTCCCGAAAATGTATTTTGTGCCGCCATATTGGTTATTGATATATGTGCCTCTGTTCGAGATGATGTGTCATTAACTTTTTCAATTTTACCGACAAGCTTCATAGGTTGTGTTCTTACAACATGTACTCGTGTTATGAAAACCAAATCATCACCATCATACATTTTTATTCTCAATGTATTTTCGTCTGCGGTTTCTTCGGCTGTTGCAACGGTTATTTCTGCTTTACCGTTTTGCATACCGTCGTTTTGAGCAATTTCAATATTATCTCTTGCTTCTGCATCAATTCTCAAATTTCTGCCCTGTGTATCATGAATTGTAAAGGTAGCTTTGTCGCTCGGTGCTGCAAAAGCCCGTGCATTATCAATCGTTACAATAGGTACACATTCTTCAAATGCGCTGAAATTTCCCACAATATACATCGGCTCAAAGGTTGTTGTAAATGAATATTTACCGTCTTTTGATTTTAAATCTCCCGTTTTGTTGCTGTACATGTCATAGACTTCAACCTCATTGGTTCCCAGATTGATTCCTATGTTGTCATACGAATTGTCAGTCCATAACACAAGAACATCTTTTCCGTCTGAGTTTCTTGTGAATTTATATACGCTTGTTTTATCCTTTATGATTTTGCCTGATGGCTTAACATCGCTTAACAGCTTGTTGTAACCTGCCATCGCCAAATACGACAGCTTTGCGGAATACGGCCCTGTTATTTCTGATTTATCATACAATAGACCCCAATGAGATTCGCCTGTTTTTAAATCATTATCAAGTCCCGGATTCACAAAGTTGAACTGATAAATGTTATCTGCAACATGATCTCCCTGAATCATTGCCATAAGCTGCGTTAAGTATGAAGCCTGCGCAATTTCACTTGCCCATAGAGAGCCTGATCTTACGCCCAGCTCAGTCCAGCTTATTTCAATTTCCGGATGTCCCGCATCCTCAAGCTTTTTCCTTAGCTTCGCTGCCCGTTCCCGATAAATATCGTTTCTTAGTCTATCCTTACCGGTATCATCCAAATTAGTGTCCCAATCGTAGGGATGAACTGAAATAACATCACAATAATCCAATATTCCTGCTTCTATACAAGCATCAATAAATGCGTCATGAAGCGTTGCGGTAGAGCATACCGTCACTTTGATACTTGGGTTAGCAGCTTTTACCCGTTTATATATAGCTTTTGTCAATTCCGTGTATTTCTGCGGTGTTGCATAATCTTTATTAAATCCACCGTAAACATTCGGCTCGTTCCAAACCTCATAATATTCAAACCGGTCACCATAGGTTTCAACAAACCATCCTGCATAATCGGATATTGCCTTTATTTCTTCATCCGTAACAGGAATATGGGTTTCACCGCCATAAGTGGGGTGTCCCATAGCAACAGCCATATTTTGCGTCATATCAAGCTCTTTTGTCAAATCAAATGCAGGTTTGAATACATATTCTTTATAGGGCGCTTTTGGAGAATTTTTATTCCACATTGAATATTCTCTTATTCCGCTAAAACCTGCGTCCGACGCCATTTGATACAATTCGGTCATATCCGGTTCACGATTATTGAATTGAAATTGTATCTGAGTACGCATCATTGGGTTGGGCTTTTCCGAAGCTTTTCTTTTATTTGCAACTGCAAAATGAATATCATCTCCCACAACATCGCCGTTTATTATTTCACCATTGTACGCACCGCTATAATTCAGCGTTGTTCTGATGAAATATTTACTGCACTCATTAACATTATGAAGCTGAATTTTTAACTCTTGGACTTTTTGCGGCGCAATGACTGTTTTATCAATAACTCCGTCCTCTAATAATCTTTTATCGTATGATAAAATCTCGTATTTTCCGTCTACTGTCAGTTCAGTGTTCTGTGTGAGATTTTTCAATGTTGCTGTCAAAATTTTATCATCATCATAATCAAATGTATTGCCCAAACTACCTGTACTGTATTCGGCAATGACGGGCTTTTGCGGAAATGACTCCTTAACTTCAACCCATTCTATATACACCGGCCCTGTTGAACCGCCATAAGCCGAGGACCAACATGCTATAAGGAAATCAGCACCGGCATTATCATTCTTAAAGTAACATTCATCAAAATAAAATGTATGTTCTTTAAATTGATTATCTCCTGTCATTGTCACTTTTTCGGCGGCAACTCTGTTTGCTCTTGATGTTGTATGATCAATCGTAAAATATGCTCCGGCATATTCATCGAAATACCTGACTGTTACCGCAACACTTTCGGGCGGATTGTTCGGCTTGAAAAGGCTGTCTGCACAATTTAATTGGACATAGTTCGCTCCGCCGTCGGTACGAAGCTTAATAACCTTTGTTTTTTCTTTTTCGATTTCCAGCAGTCCGCCTTCAAGATACCCGACGCTCATATTCTTATTTCCCGAACCGTCCCACGCATATCTTGCATACAACTCTTGTTTGTCGGTTTCTTCCGCATAAACAATGTTTCCTATTATGAGAATTATCGAAAGCAAAATCGCCATATATCGCTTTATTTTCATAACTTTCCTCCTTTCTTCCCTGTTTTCAACCTATCACCGCTGCCATGCTCTGACTTATTCCGCATAAATCCATTCCGAAAGAGGTATTAAATTATTTATGCTGTCAAATACAAAGGCCTTTACTTCCGTTGTTCCCGAAACAAAAGGAACCGTGAATTCATATGTATTTCCCAAAACTGTATTTGCATCTACGGTTACATTTTCAAACTTAACATTATTAAGCACCTTATCTGCATATTGCGCTACGATAATATTTGCATTTCTTTGTACTGTATCGGTATTATTCAGTTTAGCATATACACTGATGCTGCTCTGCTTTTCCGCCGATAAGTCACAGACTCCGACAAAATGATTGTTTGTTCCGTTTTCAAAGCCTTTATTAAAAATACCCGAAATATTGTTTCCGCCTATGTATAATTTGTATTTCCCCTCTGACTTTTCAGGCATAATCAAATTAAGATTAAATTTTTCTTCATTTACGGTTGTCTCGCCGATATACGCCATATTTGCAGATACTGCTGTTTTAATATCAACGTTTTCCGGCAAAATCATAACCGATAATTTTTGACCGTCCTTTGCGCCTGTTGTAGCACCGCTTACGGAAACATGATCATTATCGGCAACCAGCATTACATTTTCAATCGTAAATTCTTCGCTTTGTCCGAAATCAATTTCAGCCACATCGTAAGGATAACGCTCATCACGTCCTGCATATACATTGCATATGCCTGTTACGGTCGTATAGATCTCCTTTTCAAATTTTCCGTCTGTCACCTTTGCATATACCGTATCTGCTACAGCTCCATTTTTCTCAATTTCAATTTTAACGGTATCCTTAAAATCACATTCACCTTGAACTGTTAAAAGCCTTTTTGAATCCGAATAATGGATTGCGGAAATACTCGTTCCGTGATTTTTACATTCAATTAATATCGGACTGGATTGTACATTAAGCTTTACCGTATTATCCTGTACTGAAACATCTGATATATTTTCACCCTTATAGTTGTAAACATTTACCCTATCGGTATCAACAGTAACTGTTTGTTCGCTTTCTCCTGTATATCTGTTCCACAAAATATAAAGTTTATCATTTGTTCTGCTGTTTTGATATAAAGCTTTATAGATGCCGTTGTTATAATCAAGCTGTATAAAATCCTTATTCTGTATCAGTGAATTTAGGGCAGTGAATGAGTAAAAAGAATCCTTTAATGTTCCGTTCGCTCTTACAAGTCCGTGGTTGGGAGATACGGCTGATTTATCGCTGCCCCAATCATTTGCAAAAAACCAGAACATATTGCCTTCTTTATTATTTGTTTTTAAGAAGTTATCCCATAAAGCCTGCATGCGAATCAAATATTCCGCTTGTGTTTGCTCGCCTACGCCATTTGTGTCTGTGCTATATCCGGTTTCTGTAAGCCATATCGGTTTATTGTAGTTTAAGCCGTTAAGGAAAGAACCGAGATCATTAATTCTGTTTAACCAAGACGCTTCCGGATAGGTAGCATACTCATAAATATGGAAACTCAATCCGTCCATTTCATTTCCGCCATTATTATAAAAATCCCTTGTAAATTGCTTGTGCGGATTTGCATATGCGATTGCACCGCCGATAACAAAAGCGTCTTCCTTGATTTCTTTTATGGCATTTCTTGTAACAACAGCCATTTTAGCATAATCTATTGCGGTAGCATTTGCGTTGGAAACTGCCAGGTTAGGCTCATTCCAAATTTCAAAATAATTGACCTCATCTTTAAATTCTGTGACAACCGTTCTTACATAATTGAGCCATTTCTCAAAATATTCCTTGTTGTCCACCGTCGGCATTGTAATATTGGTATCGCCATACAGTGTGTTCCCGTAGGCAAGTACCATAACGATTTCTTTGTTTTCTGTTTTTAACTTTTTATATCGTTCTTTTACACGATCAGGGATAATGATACCGTTATCATCTGTTTCAAAATCAGACCATTCTTCAATATCACGAACCCACAATTTATTTTGGGAATCAGTTACGGTATCCGTAAGTCCGCCATATCTGTTGATCCACGATGCAATCCCCATTCCTTGCGCATTTACAACTATGTTTGATAGCAGCACGGATACACACAGCAATACTGCACTCAATTTTCTGATTTTCATACCTGCACCTCCATTAATGTAAAGTTATTTTTTTGTTCTGTCAATTCATAAATACTTGCTCTTTCCAACGGATGAATATTAGGTTCATGTATAACGAAGTACCTTTTCCCCTTCAAATCACTAAATATCATTCCGTGTCCACCGTTATTTTTGTATACAGGGGTTTGTATAACATTCCATTCTCCGTCAATATCCCCATTACTGCTTTTGGAAAGACAAACCAAATATCCGTCTTTGCCGATAGTTGACCATGTTGCAAACAATTCTCCTTGCTCTGACCTGAATAAAAACGGTCCGTCCGTAACAAGAGAAAGTCTATTATCATGTGCTGCATTAACACTACCCGAAAAATCTGACGCAGACCATAAAACTCTTGGTTCTGTAATCGCTTCTGTTAAATCCTCCGACAGCTTGATTTCACATACGGTTCCATCACCGATTTGCTCCCACTCATGACAAAATACCACATGCGGTTCATTGTTATGATCAATATACAATGTACCGTCCAAAGCTTCCCATTCCTTGGGTGTTATCGGTTCGTCCGAAATCGGTACAAAATCGCCGTCCGGCGCATTTGACTTTAGTATATGGGTACCTCTGCAAGCGTTATCGGATTTAAATGAAGCGAACATATAAAACTTCCCTCTGTAAATATGCACTTCCGGAGCCCAAAAATCATACTTCCCCCAAAAATTATCTTTGGGTTTAAATACCGTCCTCGGTTCTGACCAATCCGCTAAATTCTTACTTTTGTAAACAACAAATTCTCTTGCGTCAACAGACAATTTTGAATACAAATAATATATCCCTTCATAAAGCAAAATATATGGGTCTCTGACATAGATATCCTCTAATTTCATATTCCAAAAATTCCTCTCCTTATATTATCCTTTTATACCGCTCATATTTAAGCCGCCCATGATTCGCTTTGAGAATATAGCGTAAACTATAATAGATGGTACCGCTGCCATAAACATAATCAACATTCTGTCATTATCCTTAAACTGACTTGTTGCACTTGTAAGCTTGTACAGCAAAACCGACACAGGCTCTAAATTTGTGTTGCCCAAGACCAAATAGGGCCATAAGAAATTCCCCCATGAACTGATTATAGAGAATATAGCAACCACAGAAATTATAGGAGTTGAAAGCGGCAATATTATTTTAAAGAATATTCCAAAAGCCGAACAACCGTCTATCTTTGCCGCTTCCAAATACCCCATTGGTATTCCGTTAAAGAAATTTCTGAAAAGAAATATATTAAAAGCATTCGTCATCGCCTGAATCCATAGCGGTGCAAATGTTCCGGTCATATTTATATGTAAAACAGGTAAATCCACAAAGGTCATATAAAGTGGCACCATACTGATGCCCGGCAGCATCATCGTCCAAAATAAAACCGTATTTATAAACACACTTCCCAACGGTCTGACTCTTGACAAAACATATCCCGCCAATCCGTTAAAAACAACATCAAAAGATAAGCATCCGATTATGATCCATAGTGAATTTAACGCATAACGGCCAATAGATGCGCTTTGCCAAATCGTTATTATCCTGCCCAAATCTATCGACTTAGGGAACAGTGTAGGCGGTACTGCATACATTTCCTGTGTTGTTTTAAATGAAGAAAGCACCATCCATACTACCGGTAACAAGCAAACCAAAGAGATTGCAAACAATATGATAAACATAATAAGATAGATAATCTTTCCGCTTGTTTGTTTCATATCATTCCAATTTAACAATCCTGATGTATTATCAATATTTTTGTTCATATTTCAGCCGCGCCTCCTTTATTCATTAATCTTTTTGTCGAGTGTAAAATATACAACCGTAAGTCCAACAAGAAATACAAATGATACAACACCTATTGCAAGTGAGTTTTGCATTTGCCCGTATTTAAACGCATAGTAATAATTTGTCAGTCCCAGCGACAACGAAGCACCGTTCGGTCCCCCTCCTGTCATTACCATCGGTTGTTCCGTAATTGCAAATACTCCTATAATCTGTCTGACAGCAAGCAATAAGATGATCCCACGGCAGTGCGGAAACAGCACCGCCTTAATTCTTTGCCAAAAATTCGCTCCATCAATTCGCGCTGCTTCATACAACGAAGTATCCACACTCTGCAAAGTTGCAAGATACATAACCATAGTTGACCCAAAACATTGCCATGTCATCATGAGAATGATATACGGAATAACAAATTTGCTGTTTGATAAAAACTTCATATTCTCAATCCCAAAAAGATTCAAAACAGAATTGATAAGTCCTGTCGAGCTTTCTCCATATATCATTGTCCAAAGGAGGTAAACTGCCATTCCCGGCAACACACAAGGCAGATACGATGTAATTTTAAAATATTGCTTTCCAAATCGAATTTCATTCAACATTACAGCAGCAACAAAAGGCAGCGGAAGTCCCAATACCAATGACCATAATACATATTGAACCGTATTCCACAAAGTCTTTAAAAAGTTTGTGTCTGACAATACCTTTATGTAGTTATCTGCTCCCACAAACCTTACAGGGGTGAAACCGTTCAAATCAAAGAACGAATAAAATACTCCTATTATAATAGGGCGCCATACAAATACAATAAACACCAAAACTGTCGGCAAAATCAACATCCAACCGGCAATATTTTTTTTGAATAATCCATTTAATTTACTATTTTTCATTTTATCAAAGTTTTCCTTTCTTTTTCTGTCCGATGTTTCATCCGCAGCATGATACCAAGAATGAAACATCGGCAATATCCAAAACAAAAACTTTTACTTCTCGTTATTCAAATAGTTGTTTTGAAAATCATTCGCTGCTGTCTTTACAAGATTATCAATATCAACATCTTTCTTTGTTAAAATTTCCTGGATAATTCCATCTATTGCCGCGTAAAGCTGCTGACAGCATACAGGTTCTTCAGCCTTCAAGGTTACATCCTCAAAGCTATAATAATCTTCATAGTTTGCAAAGTCAACATTTGAATATTTTTCGTAAAGGGCGTCAAGCTGTTCCTCGCCTTTGCGATTTACAAAATCCGGGAATGCTGATTTAGGAAGAACAATTCTTCCGTTTTCCAGCGAAGATTTTATACTGTTTTCAGTTTTTTCAACTTGTTCCTGCGTAATTTCCGACGCAAAGCTTCCTTCTTGATACCATGTTAATGCCGCATTTATATTTTCCTGACTTTCTTTCGCATTAAAGAACTCTACGGCGCCGCCGGTTTGTGCAAATCTGCCTGCCGGTCCTTTGGGGAGCCTTGTGCAAACTATGTCATCCTTGTTCATATCATATTGCGTAACCAAGCTTTGTTCAACAGGCGCTGCAATTGTCATAGCCGCCTGATAAGTACCGATATACTGCATACGTTTATTGTGGTCAATAAATGTATCTTCCGGGAATGCATTGTATTTCCACTTCATATCATACAACCATTTCAACGAATTTTTAAATTCATCAGAATCAAATGTTGCAGTCCATTTACCGTCACTTTCCTGCTTCATAAATTCAGTACCATAACTCCACGCAATATTTATAAAATTCCAACCGCCTTGATTATTCATTGTAGGAATTACAAAGCCTGCCTGACCTGTTTTTTCTCTTATGATTCCGGCAAACTCAGCCAGCTCATCATAGTCTTGAGGAATTTTCACACTGCCGTCTTCATTTACCAATCCTGCCTCCTGAAAGAGCTTCTTATTGATTGTAAGACCTTGAGCATACGCATTGTGCGGCAATCCCCAAATTTCTCCGTTTTCGCCTGTAACAATCTTCAACAGTTCGGGGTTAATAATTTTATCCATACCCATTTCTTGTATATTTTTTGAAATATCCGCACAGTATCCCGCTTTTGAAATCAAATCAATTTCGGTAAATGGCGCAGCCCAAACGGTAGGGAGTCTTCCTCCTGCCGCCATAGTCGTAAACGATTTTGTATCATACACATATTCGCTCGTTTCAACTTTCCAATCCGGATGATTGTTTTTGAAAATATCCAGATTCTTTTGAACGGTTTCATAACCCGACTGTTCTTTTGTAGGCCAGTTCCCTATAGTAATTGACACTCCCTTTTGAGTCTGTCCGCACCCTGCAACAGCTCCCAATATGAGAACCGCAGCAGCCATTTTTGAAAAAATTTGTTTTTTCATAACACATAATCCCTTTCTGTTAATCTGTTGTTTTTGTAATTTTATAACTATTCCATTCGGCATGTACACTGTCAGCCATAAAATACATATATTTTTCCGC
>CAJKHT010000077.1 GCA_905199755.1 uncultured Eubacteriales bacterium
ACTTTATCAATTTTAGGCTTTGAAACACTTGATTTTATGCGGTTTTATTCCCTTAAAATGCGGACATAGACCGCTTATTTCTTTTCCGTTCAGCGTCTTTACGCAATCGTATCTTTCGGCGGCATTTATCACAATATTTTGAATTGCGCCCTGTCGGCGTATATTCATTACCGCAAACCGTACATTTTTTCCTGTTCTTCGGCTTCATCAGCTTTATGTACAATTCCTTATCATTCGGCAAAACCGCTGTTCTGAACCATTTACAATTAAGTGAATATGAAATACTTTGAGGGCAGACGCAAGGCTCGCCGTCATCAAGTAAAATACAATTCCCGTTGTCATAATTACAGCATTGATTTTTTATCAATGCTCGGCTCCGCCGCGCCTGTTCGGGCGTCATTCGTATAATATCACTCATAGCGTTTCCTCACGCGGCTTTTTCTGCGGCTGCGGCTTATCAGTATTGTTTTGTTCCTTTTGCAATCTGTCTAACTTTGCTTTAATTGAGGGCTTGACCTCGACCGCCGTTATTTTTCCGTTAATTCTCATAAACATTTCAGGTTTAGCAAAACGCTCTGAAAACTGCTTTATCTGGTCTTTATCAAGGCTGCCGAAGTTGTCGCCAGATAATCCTGCTAATACAAATGTTCCTGCGATAATATCGTACATATTATCCTCTGCGTCATAAAGCGCACGGTTTAATTCCATTCTCTCATTTTTGCCCTCGTCATTACAAATAAGACCGACAGGCTCCGCAAACGGATATACAACTTCAATTCTGCCGCCAACCTCTTTCTGGAGGGCTTCAAGACCTGTCGAAATTTCCTTTATATAAGGCTCCTGCATAGGCGGCACAATTAGAACGGTCATTTTTTGCGGCTCCGTAGGTACGGTAACGCGATATTCGTCAGGTATGTTTTTACCGTCATACACTTTGTCAAACTCCGTCCAGCCTGTTTCTAAGACAATACCGTCAAGCAAATATCCGCCATGATCGTATGCGTGATGTTTGCCGTATTCTTCATAATTCATATTTCTTTCATCAAGCATATCTCGGTGTGCAATATACTTTCCGTAATCTGCCCAATTAGATATATTGTCAACAATATTATAATACTCCATATTGTATGTAATATTTATTGCGTCCGTTATATTTTTACATTCGCCGGCTTTAAGCGCGGTTTGAAAAACGGTCATTTCAGTATCTTCCAATTCCGATATACGCATAGCAAAATAATTTAGCGCGTCAACGCTTTCATACATAGTTAAACACTTTTTTAAATCATCATTGCCGCAAGCGTAATCATCAAAAAAGTATGTATCAGGGCTTGCGTTTTCAGGTAAGCCTATTTCTGCAAATGTCCGCTTTACCGTTTCCGCGTCTGTCGGGAAAGACAGTTCCGTACCGCTTGTTTCTCTGTTTCCGTTGTCATATTCGGAACGGTTGACGATAAAAGCTGCAAATTTATAGTCATTCATATTTTTTAACACTCCTTTTTCATTTTTTTGTTTTTCGGCTGTCTGTTCAATATTACGGTTGTAATCGGGATAATTGAACGGTTCACCATTAAAGGTTATTTCCCGTATGGGCTCAAATTTTGATAATACACCTTTTTGCAATTCCGCAAATTCCTGATAATCACTTTTTGTAAAAGCTCCGTTTTCTATCATTTCAGATTGAGATAATACCCAGCCAGAACCGCATAGGAAAGAGAACATTTTTTTATTATCGGAAATAAAGGTTAAGGAATTATCCGAATTGTTATAAAACGGCAATGATTTTTTTTCGGAATTATATAGATTGCGTTCACTTTTTCCCAAATAAACATTACCGTCTTTTCCGAGAAAAGCCGTCAGACCTTTATAATTATTTAATGCCGCCGATGTTATATGAACCCCTGTAAATTCGGGAGCTTCTGTATATTCCTTTAATCCTTTGAAATATGCCTTTTGTTGACCGTCATAATTTATGACGATAATATCCCTTAAATCAGGCTGATAAACAGCAGCGCCGGCGGCTTTATTTATCATTAAGCCTACGTCTATTTCCATAGGCGTTTTATACTGTTCAAGCGGTTCGGAACGAACAATCTCATACATATCCTTATTTATATAATTTCCTTTTTCTCTTTCAGACTTTAAGCTATATCCGCATTTTTTGTCATAATCCGATTTCAGATGATAGACAGAATATTGATTTTTTCTAAATTCCGTTTCATAAGCATTAAGGCGGTTCATCAGTGCGTCGCCCTCGTGTCCCAATACGGAAGATATGAGATGTTTAATATAAAATGTGTCGCTTTCTAACATTTTATCCGCAAGTATTTCACGCTGCCTTTGTTCCATAGGAAATTTTGTCCTGTATTTCAAATTATGCGCTCTTAAAAATGCGTCTATTTCAAAAGCAAGTTCAAATACTTCGTCTAATTCGTAATCCTGAGTAGCACCGTCCGGCTCTCTAAAATCTTTTTCATCTGCCATAGGCTAATCCTCCATATCAATATCAGGTTCAAGCTCCAGCTTAGAAAATTCATCATTCGTCATACGCTCCAGCTTGTCAATAACCGTTTCCGTAATTTCCTTTAATTCCGTATCTTCAATGTACGGAACAGAAAAACGGAGCTCTTTTAAAAGCTCCGTCTTATCAGATGTATCATAAATACACATCAAATTTATTTCGTCCTGTGAAAATGTCATAGTAAAATATCCTCCTTTTGTTGTTGTGTTTTTGATTTCATCGGTTCGGATTTACCCTTGTTTTCCGCAAGCTGCTTTTTGATTGATGGCTTTTTCGCTGTCCGTTCTGCAATTATGGCATTGTATAAATCAATATCTGCCTGCGTTAGTAAATCTGCTTCGCCAAAATCTTTGCTTAATTCGACGTGGGTTATAATATCCTCCTTTTCAGCTTCCGTCATTTTATCAAGCTGCGCCTTGATTTTCTTTTTTGACAAATCCGCAATATGATTGTCAATATTGCCGCATTTCAGCTTTTCAAGTCGTTTATGCTCGCACGATAGAGTAAATTTTAATTCTTCATCAGCGGAAACACTATCGGCACACACCGAAACATTTATAACGTGTTTAAAATGCTTCGGATAATCTAATTCATAAAGATTGCCCTTGATGACTTCATTTTCAAAACCCGTTATTTTAATAGCATAGGCAATAATATTGTCGTGTGCCTGTTCGCCATAGTATGTCCAAGTATTATATGCTGATGTATCTTTTGTAAAGACGTCCGTTTCACAATAACAGTATGTACCGTTCAGACGCGACATAAAAAGTAAATACTTATCTTCTGCACTGTCGCTTAACGCTGCCGTATGTATTGTATCAACATCAAGAAAAAAATCATTTTTGTAATGCTCTGTATTTATGTTCATTATTCGGCGCAGCGAATTTATAATATCCACATTTTCAAACTTACGCATAGCTTAAACCTCCAAAGCCGCATTTTTGACCTTTTCGGATTTTTGCGGCTGTTTATCTGCCTGCGCCTTTGCTTCCGCCAACTGCTTTTTGATTGACGGCTTTTTCTTAGATGTCTCATTTTTGGAAGGCGTTTTGCCTTTCTTAACTTTTTCCGCTTCATTTGCCGCGATAATATCCATAATAGCGACAGGTTCGCCATTCTTCGCCTTTGCTTCAAGCTCGTCAATGGTAGGTGTGTCTTTGGAATTGTCCTCCGGCTCAAATACTTTTGCGCCGTCTGCCGCGTCTGCGTCCGACAATTCAGAAAATCCGTCCTGTTCGGCTATCTTCGCCGGTTCCTCGTTTCGTTTCTGAAATTCAGACGGTAATGTACCGTCTAATGGTCTGATATACTCCACCTTGTCAGCAGCGTTAAGGACTTCGCCTGTTAATGGCTGCTGCCACGCTTTTATTTTCGGCTCCCAATGAAAACCGTTTGCCTTTAATTCGGCGCGGATATTATCGTCCGGCTTTTCATTAAAAAATACTTGCAGATAATTAGCGTCTGTATTGATTGCAGCGTATCCGCCGTTAAAATCCCAGCCCGTAAATTGTGTATAATCCGTTTCCTGTTCGGTCTGCTCAATATCCTTTGCAAGCTCTTTATAATACTCGTCAATGCCTAATATAATTTCATTCGCCGTTTTTTGTATTGTGTCAAGGGAAGCGTTTAACTCCGGTAATTCCTTATCTTTGCTCCAACCCGCAACATATCCGAAAGAATAATCGGAAGTGTCAATCCCATATCGCTGACAAACGGTATAGGCGACGCTTTCAGCTTCAACCTCCATTGTACGATTGTTCTTTTGTTCTTCGGGCGTCAATTCCGTTGATTTTTCTTTGAGAATATTGTGTAGTTTAGCGTGTGCAATTTCGTGTATCAGCGTTTTTAACTGCTGAACCTCGCTCATACCGTTTTTTACGGCTATTCGCTGTTCTTCAAAATTACAATATCCCTTTGCTCCCGTATCTATATCCTCATACCCAATAGGCATAGGCGATATTTTTTCAAGTGCGGCATAAAACTTTTTGAAATCCGCAACATTGCCCGTAAGCTCGTCAACTCCCAAACTCGGCAGCGGTTCGCCCTCCGTCTGCGACAAGTCAAATACGGTAGCAACTCGGAAAGTGGGGATAGTTACTTCTTTTTCCTCTGTAAGCGGTTTACCGTCCCAGCCTATAATCGGCTTGTTTGTTGCCGGATTTATTTTCTCAATCTGCTTTTTTGTTTTGTATGAGGACGGCGCGATTATTTTAATACCGCGTTCACCTCGTTTTACTGTGCGTTTGTGATTATCGCGCCATGCGCCAAATCCCGCCACCATAGAAGCGTCGGGCTTTTGCATTAAAATCAAAAGCGAATTTCTAAAACTGTAATTATGGAATTTTGACATACACGCAAGATATTCCGCATATTTATCGCCGTTAAATATGTCTTTCACTCCGTCCTCCAGCTTTTTCAAAATCTCGCTCAATTTTTCATAGGGCGTTTCGCCGGATAATTCTATCGCCTGTACAGAAGCCCTTGACGGCTCCGATTTTTCAGGCGCTTTTGTTGCTTGTGCTTTTGCCATTAGCTCAACCTCTCTTTCAGTTATAATATTTTCCAAAGGCTGCGGCTTCGTATTGCCGAACCCTCTTATTTCTGTTTTCATATTTGCGTTATTTCTGTAAAACATAATAAGCGTATCAAGCGCTTTATTAAAAATAGATTTTGCGGCAGTCGGAACGGAGGGCGTAAAATCTATTACGCCCGTTTTACCGCTTCCAACCCAGCCACTCACAAACTCGTTGAAATTTGACCTTATACCTATACGCCGATATTCCGTAACCTTTTTATAAAAGAAATCGTTGCATTGTGTTTGTATTCCCAAAATCAACGTGCCTGTCTGCGGATTATACATAAAACGGCGGTTTTGGATTTTCTGAATATCAAATGTTTCCGTATTAGTATCAATCCGCATAATTCCGTTTGTTATGTCAATACGTTTCATCAGATACCAAACCTCATAGGCTCAAATCGTTTTTTTGCCTTAACGGTACGGATTGCGTCTTTTCGGATTTTGACTTATTTTCCGCAAGCTGCTGACGAATTGACGGCTTTTTTTCTTCTGTTTTTACAGCGTCTTTCTGTTCAGCTTCAATATCGGGTATAGAGCTTATACGGTATTCGTCAGGAATATCATCACGGCTGCCGTTGTATATCTCTTTAAAATCACTTTGATTACACACAACATAACCGTAATCCGTAAATACACCGTTTTCATTCAGCGCAGTATCATCTCCATACTCCTTATAATCAATGTAATTTTCCAATGCTTTCAGTGTGTTCATATCATAACAGCCCAATTCATTGATAAGGTAATATCCCAAATCATACTCGTCTGTAATATCTGGATATATTTCGTAGCAATCAAGATTTTCAGTTAGATTTATCAAATCCTGTACACTGTCTGAATGTTCGCCCATTTTAACGATAGCCTTAAAATGCTGTACTTCCGCGTCCGACATTTCATCTAATTTGTCTGCGAGATAATTTAATTCGTCAAGGCTCTCATATTCGCTCAACATATCATATATCCCGTCAATATAACAATCATAGTCTGTAATAAACCATTCCTCATACGGCGAACCGAATACATCTTTTCCGCCTATACCTATACGCCTAAATACATCTTGCATTTCATCAGGAGTAACAGGGAACTTCACCCATTCGCCTACTAAATATCCCTCGTTATATTTTCCAAGATTGGTAACATAAGCGGCCAAGTGAAAATCTGGTGTGCCTTCTGTATCTGCCATATATCAACCTCACTTTCCGTCAAAATCCAGCCTGAAATGTACATACTTATCGTTGCTGTCGATTAAAACCACGTCCGCGTCATAGGTCTTATCCTTTTTCTCGGAATACAAGCCTTTTACCTTTGTTCTGCCTTTTGCGAGCAAATCAGACGCCATTTTCTTTGTAATCTCTTTTCGCTTGCTTGTGAAAAACCTGTCATTTTTCCACATAACGAATTTACAGCTTTTATTAGCGCAATAAAAGTTATTTTTGCTTTCGTGTACGTCCGAACCGCAGCGGGGACATATACCGATAACCTCACGCGGCGCGCGGAATATCGCTCTGTCCTCGTCTGTGATGAATGAATATGTGGTTACAAGCTCCCTTGTCAAATCCTCAATTCCTTTCATAAACTGCTCCGGCGGATAATTGCCCTTTGCAATCTCGGCAAGGTTATTTTCCCAATCGGACGTTAGAATAGGTGATGTGAGCTTTTCGGGAAGAACGCTGACAAGACTTATACCGTTATGAGTTGCAACAATAGACTTGCCCTTACGCTCTGCAAAACCTGTCTGTACCAGCTTTTCTATAATTGCCGCTCTTGTCGCCGGCGTTCCCAAGCCCTTGCGTTCCGCTTCGTCCGTTGTTTCGGCGGCTCCTGCCGTTTCCATTGATGATAATAGAGTGTCCTCCGTAAACGCTTTCGGCGGTGAGGTATAACCCTCTTTGACTTCTGATGAAACGGTAACGGTTTCGCCTTTTGTAATACAAAATACATCTTCGGCGCGGTCTGTGTCCGAATGAATATATCTTTTAAAAAGCTGTTCGATATTTTTCCAGCCCTCAAATAAAATGATTTTACCCTTTGCCGTAAACTGTACGCCGCCGCACTCCAAAACTGCGGTAATCGTTTCATACTCATACGGGGAATTAACCGCACATAACAGCTTGCACATAATAAGGTGAAGTATATTACTTTCGCCGTTTGGTATTTCCGCCAAGCTGATATTTTCAATTTCTGCCGTCGGAATAATAGCGTGGTGGTCTGATACCTTTTCATTATTGAATAAGCAGAATGTATCAGGCTTAAAATCCGTACAGTTTGAGAACGGCGCGAATTTTGACGCTATATGAACGATTTTAATAACAGTATTGTGCATATCGTCCGTTAAATATCGGCTGTCGGTTCTCGGATATGTAATCAGCTTCTTTTCATAAAGCGATTGAGCATAGTCAAGCGTCTGTTTCGCCGTATATCCGAATATTCGGTTTGCTTCGCGCTGTAATGTTGTGAGGTCAAACAGTTTCGGCGCGCCTGTTTTCTTTTTCTCTTTAACAGCGGAAATACAAACGGCCTGCCTTTCGTGGCAAGCCGCTTGTAAATTCTGCGCTTCGTCTTTGTCGGAAATCTTATCGCTTACAGCCTTAATATTGCCGCCGTCAATTTCAACGGTATAATATTTTTCTTTCCTGAACATTGAAATTTTGCTGTCCCGTTCTGCTATCATAGCAAGGGTAGGCGTCTGAACGCGTCCTATATTCAAATGCTTTCTATACAGTGATGTAAACAGTCTTGTTGCGTTTATACCGATAATCCAATCAGCTTTTGCGCGGCATAACGCGGAATTATAAAGATTATCATACTCGCGTCCGTCTTTGAGGTTATTAAATCCCTCGCGGATTGCGCTTTCTTCCATTGAGGAAATCCATAAACGGAAGTACGGCTTTTTGCAGCCACACATATTATATACAAATCTGAAAATCAATTCGCCCTCGCGTCCTGCGTCGCACCCGTTTATAATCTCGGTTATGTCGTTTCGGTTCATTAAACCGCTGACAACCTTATACTGATTTTCCTTGCCCTTGTTTATGGCAAACTGCCATTTTTCAGGTAGGATAGGTAAATCCTCATATTTCCATACCGCGTATTTTTCATCATACGCCGCTGCGTCCGCCAAGCCTGCAAGATGTCCGATACACCAAGTAATGATATATCCGTTTCCCTCAAAATATCCGCTTTTCTTAGCGGTTATGTTCAAAGCCTTTGCGTAGCTCTGGGCTGCCGACGGCTTTTCCGCAATTACTAATTTCATTTATTTAATCATTCCTCCTTTATTTTTACATACAAAAACAGCACCCAACAATGAGTGCTGTTTTTGTGGTTGTATATTATCCTTTATAAAACAGTTATAATATCCTCTGAAATACCGTATTTTTTTGCAACTGCTTTTACTAACGCTCTTTCTGAATGGTATTCCGTATTATCCACTAATGTTTGGTCGTCATATAATTCCTCATCATCTTCATCAAATAACATTATATGCTCAACTCGATATATGCCAATTAAGTTTTCTGGCATTTCTATGGATAATTCAACACGTCCTATTTCTCCTATTACATCAGGTAGTCCGCTATCATCTACCGCCCAAACTTCACCATCACTAACTACAATCATTCCATTACCTGTATATTCATCAACCTTACTCATATACAATCTCCTTTCTACTTGTTAGTAAGTATAAAATTTCTTGAATAAATATTATATCATAAACAAAGTAATATTGCAATATATTTTATTCATCTTCTGTATATGTATCGTCCTCGTTTTCGGTTTCCTCGTCCTCGCCGTCGGTAAATTCAAAATCTTCCAAATCGGGGGCGTTTTCCATATTCTTTTTTGGAAGATAAACCTTGAAATAGTACGCGCCAAGACCGCCTATACCTATAATCGCAATCAGAATAAGCATTATACTTGAATTGCCTGACTTTGATTTATCGGTTTTCGGCGCGGTTTTCGTCTTACCGTCCGGCTCCGCCGACGGCGACGCCTGCGCCTGCGGTGTAGGGCTTGCTTTTACTGCTGCGGGTACTGCCGCGCTGTTTTCCTTTGCAAGCGCTTCAAGGTCGGATATATCAACCTTATTCAAGAAATACACATTATCGTTTACATTCTGCTTGTCGATAACGATAAAAAATACGCTGCCGTCCTTTGCGGTTACGCTTATAAACTGCAATTTATCACTGTCGGAAATGTTGTCTACAACGTGCCCCGCGCCCGCTGTTGATATGGTACGCGCCGGCTTCGGCGTTTCCGTTGCCGCCGGCGCTGCTGCTGTACTGTCATAGTTTGCGTGTGCGGTTATTCCGCACATTCCGCCAAAGCATAATAAAGCTGCTGATAATATCGCAATAATTTTATTCTTCATTCGTGCCGTCCTCCTGCTGCTCGTTTTCCTCAATAGCCTTTAATTCCTCCTCGTACTCGTCGGGAAGAAGAACATCACCCTTTGCATACGCGCTTAAAAGTACGGTAAGCTGGGGAGTGCTAAGTTTAACAGCCTTAACGAGATTTACAATCTGCAAATTCTCGGCTTCGACTTTCTGCGCTTCAAGATTGCGTAATTTTTGCTGATACTCGCTTATCTTTGCTTTTGTCCTTATAATATCCTTTTCGATTTTTTCAAGTGTTGCCATAATTAAAATACCTCCATAAAATTAAATTTTTTGTTTTGCGATAAATTCATCAATCTTTTTATCGACTTCGGAAAATGTATTCCCATATTTGAACTTTTGACTTGCAAGGTTTTTGTCCTTTGATAATATTTCAAGCTCATTCCATAGGTCAGGGTGGTATTGCTTCAAATATGCAAACTCGCCGTAAGTCGCGTTAGGACAGAACCAACAACCGCCCCTTTTGTGATACTTATATATTGGGGACAGCAAATCATACTTGCTGCATAAATCATAAGCCATTTGTTCAGTATAGCCATATTCGGCAAGTAATGATATTTTATTTGTACCGTCAAGCCTTGTAAGCCTCGCCGGTTCGTCTGCGGCTATTCCGACATATTGTACAAATCCGCCATTTACATTTTTCAAATAATCCTGAATTGCTTTTATTTTTATACGGCTGTTAATTGTACACATTCCACCTATCGGAAAACCGCTTTTTCTTCCATTTCTTAACGGATTTTTAGATTTTGTGATTATCTGATGAAAACAATCTAAATAATCTTTTGTCGCGTGTAATATTTCAACCGTATAACCCCATTCTTCAAAAACGGGAATAGCTCTGTTTTTGATAAAGTCTATATGTTCGGGTAATTCGCCTGAAATACCGCGTTTCTTATCAAACATTACCTCGCTGAAAATGACGGTTGACGGCGGCAAGTTATGAATATGACTAAGTATTATTGCCGCCGTACTGTCCTTGCCACCGCTCCAACTGTAAAGATAACGCATATCAACCGCCCCCAAGTCTGCCAAAGGCGTAAAAATGCGAACTCCAATAGGAACTATCAATACTCGCGTACTGAATAGGGTTGCCGCAATGTATCATCATACCGTTACCGACAAATATTCCGACGTGGGTTACAGGCTCGCCCGCGTTATATGTGCCTGTAAAAAATATAATGTCGCCGGGTTTTGCGTCCGCTCTTGACACAACCGCGCATTGATTAAAAATACCCTGCGCTGTTGTACGGGATAGAGGATATACGCCTGACGCCTGATATACCCAGCATACAAAACCGCTGCAATCAAAACTCGTTGACGGTGAAGAACCGCCCCATACATACGGATAACCTAAGTATTTTTCGGCTTCCGTTATAAGACGTCGGAATGTAGCGTCGTTTAATGCTTCGCCGGGTATGGTATAACTCGGCGGCGCTGCCGGATTAGAATAAATATCGTCCGCAAATAAATAATCGCGGTTGCCCTTGCTTTCAAGATATATACCGTATAATTCCCGCTGGTCGTCCGTAAGGTTCGTATTTGTAAGCATAGTAATATTCTTGTTTACAAGCGTAACATTGAGTATTTTATATTCCTTGTCGTTGCCCTCGTCGTCCGTCCTTGTTTCCGTCTGAGATGTAAGCGTTAATATATACTGCTGTTCAAACAAATCATCAAGCGGCTGTTTTACATCATCAAAAGTGAAATCCATATACAACGCCGTGAGGTAGGAAATGAGCTCATACGGATTATGGCCTATCTGCGCCAAATCGTAATTGTATTCGTCATAACCTCCGTAATCGCGTTCAATATTGTTTATCTCACTTTGTAAACCGCTTTCAAGGTCTTTGTAATAGTTTTCCGCCGCGTATATATCTTCGTCCTCCGCAAAGTATGACGATACCATAATTGAGTTAAAGCCCGTTGTACCCATAACCGCGCAAGATGAAATTGTAGTTGCTATCCAAGCAATTATTAAAGCAATAGCAAGAATGACGCCGAATACCTTTTTATGACGCTTTATAAATTCAACAACGTACACCGTAACGTCCTTTGTGGTCTTTGCGGCTCGTTTTGCCTTTTTAGCGTTCTGTTCGGCGCGCTTCGCCTGCTGGTATTTTTTCTTAATCTGCTTTTTCTGAAAAAATTTCCTCAAAGCTGATTTTTTCTTGAAATCGGGATTATCCGCAAGTGTTTTTTGAACAAAGGCCTTTGCTTCCGCTTTCTCTGCTCTGAATTGCAGACGCGCCGCTTTTTTATACGGCGCGTTTTTGCGGTTTTGTATAATCATACGCCCTGTACGGTTTCCAAACCGTAAAATGCTTTCGGCTTTCTGTTCTGTCTTATGCGCGGCTTCAATTCCTGTATTTTCGTGTTCTGTTTCGCTCACTTTTGAATGTGCCTTGTTTAATACGGTCATACCTGCCATATCCGCCGCATTTTTTACAGGGGAACGGTGGTATATATCGGATTGAGGCTTAATCTCTTTTTCAAATTTCAGACGGGTTTTAGCTTTCTTTTTCTTTTCATCATAAACACGCTGCTTTTTAACCTTGCGCTTATGAGGTAATTTGTTTTGTGCTTTTTCCGCCTTGCCTTTGAGCTTATCGGCTTTCGCCTGCGCCTTTTCCGCTCGCTTAAACTGAAAATCGCCCTTTTCGGGAATATCTAAAACAGTATCGGCGTTTTCCGCCGACTCTGTTTTGGATTGCTTTTCCTGATATAAGCGGTTTTTGCTTCCGGCTGTCTGTTTTTCGGTTTTATCCTCTGACGGACGGAATGAAAATTCCGTCTTGCTTTCCCGCGTTTCAAAAACAAAATCCTCTTTTTCCGTTACTCTGTCAAAAACCGTATCGCCTGCGTCAACCGCTTCTTTGATGTTGTACTCTGCTGTTTTTTCGGTCTTGACGCGCTTTTTCTGATAGGCTCGGTTTTTATCCGGCTGCTTCGGATTGCCGTCTGCGGAATCCTTTTCGGAATCCGCGCCGAGCTGAAAATCCGAATTGCCGTTTACACGGTCAAACGCTTCATCAGGATTATGTGTTTGCTCGGTAAAGTCATAATTTCCGTTATCTTTTAAGGCTTCGGCACTATCCGGCTGCGTTTCTTCCGCCGTACTATCTGCGGAATGTTCAGTAATATCAACATCAAATTTCTTTTGATTAAATTTGCGCTGATACCGTTTATTTCTTGCCGCCGTAGTTACGGCATTAGAAAAACCGCCACTTTTGGGCGGCTCGTTTGTCGGCGGGGAATATGGTATATCCGGCTGACTATCAAGGTTAATATTCTCTAAGTCCTCTTGCTGTTCTGTATTATTTTCGGTAGGCTTTAATATTTCCTGACTGTCTGACGGATTTTGTACGGTAGAAGTATCAAGCGGCTTTTCGGTATCTAAAAATTTCTGCTGATACCTATTATGTTCTGAAGAAGTAAAGGGCTTCGCGCTGCCTTTTGCGCTCTGCCGTCCGAGAACGGTATCGGCTTCAACCTTTTTTGAAAAATCCGTGTCCTTATTCCGCGCCTTAAATTCATTGTCTTTCATTCATTACCTCCGCTGTTAAAGTTCGAGATTATCGCGCTTTTTTGTCTGCGTCGGCTTCGGCACGCTTTTCTCTGCCGCCTTAATGGAATTTAACTCCTTGCGGATTGACGGCTTTTTATCTGCGCTTCGGCTGATATTTTCCGTCTTTGCCGCTTCCTGAGCTTTTTGCATTTTCTCTGTAACATATCCGGGTAGAAGATGTTCGTGTACCATAAAGGATTTTTCATATTCTTTCGGAATGGGCGGGGAAATTTCCGTGAATAAATG
>CAJKHT010000078.1 GCA_905199755.1 uncultured Eubacteriales bacterium
CAAAATGTGTACCTTTTGATAGTGATTTATCTTTTTGACCTATATTCCCGAAGCCGTCTGTAAAATGTTGCAACGCTCATACCGCACTCTTTAGCTATATCCTCCGGCGTTATATATCCGCTTTTCCATTGTTTGACCAAAGCTGCAAAATTATCAGGTGCAGCGATTATAGGTCTGCCGAACTCAACACCTCTAAGCCTCGCTGCCCTTATACCTTCTTCCTGCCGTTTGCGTATATTTTCCCGTTCATTCTCCGACACAAACGAAAGAACCTGAAGAACTAAATCAGCAATAAATGTTCCCATAAGGTCTTTATAATTTCTTGTATCAAGCAAAGGCATATCAATCACCATAATATCTATCTCCATCTCCTTTGTCAGTATTCGCCACTGATCCTGAATTTCACGATAATTTCTTCCGAGCCTGTCAATTGACTTGACATAAAGCAAATCACCTTTTTTCAGCTTTTTTAATAACCTCAAATAGCTTGGTCTGTTAAAATCCTTGCCTGATTGCTTATCCATGTAAATATTTTTTGGTTTTATACCGAGTTTTTTCATTTCAAGCATTTGCCTTGCTTCGTTCTGATCCACCGCCGAAACCCTTACATACCCGTACTCCTCCAAACTCATCACCTCCTGCGTGCAAACAAACATCCCCATAATAATTATATCATCAAATCAAAATTCAATCATTTCATTGACCTTGTTCCAAATTGGAATAAGGTCACTATTAACTACTGTTAAGCTCTGTAAAATTTTCTTTTTCAGCTTTATTTAAACTCTCAGGATCATTATCATCAGTATCGTTATATTCAGGTTTATTATTATCAGTCTTATTTGGTTTTAATTTTGAAATGTCCTGACATTTATTTTTTAAAGCTCCCGACCTTTCAGCCGTAAAAGTCCTGTCCTTTAAATTTTCAATGTCCGAAGATAAAATAGGTGTAGTGTCATTTGAGAGTGTATCAGTAATTTCATCTTTATTGTTTTCAGGTTCTTTTTCTTCCGGCACACTATAATCAATTTTACCGATATATATGAGATTAGGTCTGTTTAAGCCCTGTCTTTTCTCCTCTATCAAACCCACTTCTTTAAGCTGTTTTATGGCTCTCCAGACCGTTGTGGTGCATATGCCGAGCATATCAGCCAAATCCTCACGCTTAAAAATCAAAAATATAGTTCCGTCATCTTCAATCCAGCCGTTTGTTCTTGACAACTCCATTCGGTCAAGAAGTAAGGCATAAAGCATTTTTGCGTCATTGTTAATCGTGGTCTTATATCTCGGATTTATATATAGTTCTTTCGGCACTTGGTAATATTTGTGCTGTGTTACCTCATTGATTTTATATAAATTACTGTTCACTGTTCTTTCCTCCTAAAATTGAAAAAGGGCGGCAAACGCCGCCCTGCTCATAATTCCATTTCCTCATCATCTTCGTCTTGTTCTGTGTATGCCTGAATACGGTGCAGAGTTTTAACAATATTATCAATAATAACAGGTACTGTTCTATGATAGTAATTGCCGTAATACACCGAATGTTCATCAAGCATTTGCTTTATTTCATTATCTTTCTCTTTGCTTTCTTCAAGGTTATGTATTCGCCCTTGCTGCTCAAATGTACTTCCACGGTTTATAAACAGGTTAAAATTATTGTGACTGTTATGCTCGTCCCATATTCTTGCACAAAAATCGTTACTGTTATTCTCTCCGTAAATCTCGCTGAACAATATAGGCGAATCCGTCACAATCACATCAACCTTACCGACAAGCCTGTTTATTCGGTGAGCCTGTTCCTCAAATATGCTCTCCTGATCTGCTAATGCTTCATAATTCTCGTCCCATACAAGCTCTTTTGCGTATTCAGGCACATACTCAGTCACAATGCCCCGTTTCTTTAACTCTGAAGCAATTTCCCAAGCACAGGTCGTTTTCCCTGCTCCGGGACCGGCAAAAAGATTGACAACCAGAGTTTTCATATCATCACTCCAATTCTTCCTCGCAATCCTCGCTATTATCCAATGATTTTTGATATTCACTCATACGCTCGCTAAATGTATTATCAACGCTGCTTGATACTCTATCGCTCCAGTCGCCGTAGTCATACCAAGCCTGCATTAAATCTGTCAACACACAATCACCGGAATTTAAAATATATTCCTTTTCTTCCGGTGTAAACATTTTGCTTTCCGTCACATAGAAATACACATCCTCCATAGCCGCTATTTTATAACACGATTCAAATACATCAATCGGACTTTTCGATACCATTGCTTCTTTAAAATGGATATATTCTTCATCGAATTTCTCACGAACAAGCTTATCTGTCCTGTTCTCCTCAATCGAATCGATATATGCCTTATTCATATCACTGTAGCTCAACACTTCTTCATTTATCCAATCATCCGAAAAATTCATATCTTTTGCATTTTGCAGTGTTATATACGCTCGGCAATATGTCGGAATACCGTCTGTATGCTTGCACAGCAGACAATTCGCTTCCTCTGATTTTATAACCTCATATTCAGTGCCTTCTCTTGATTTAACAGTATTTTTCTGTTTTTCTCTTTCTATCAAATCTTTTGCGACAGCCTCAATAGCAGCCTCTGATAAATGGTCGGGAATATAGTCCGAAAGCACATTATCGGTTTCATATATAAACATTGCCACTACCGCATTGTCTGCCCATTTACGAACCTGTTCACTGTAATTTTGTGAATCCTGTCTTATTGCATTTACTATAAGCCGTTTCACCATCTCCCGACCGTGTTCATCGTAAATCGGCAGCAGCGCGTCAAGCCGCCGTTCATCATCAAGCGAAAGATTTTCGGCATTTGCGTTCAGTACGGTTTTGCAGTTTACAGTCTCCTCATAATACTGTCTGAAAGCTTCTATGTTTATGATAGGCTTCATAATCAATCCTCCGTTTCCGTTCTCTGTTCGTTTTTTCCGAATATAAGCTTTGCATTGGTTACAAGCACAAAGTTTGTCTGCAAACTCTGTTCGCCCACTGTAATAGGCTTATTTTTTAGCTCACCCTCAATATAAATCTGATCGTCTTTTTTAAAATTTCTTCCGATAAATTCCGCCATACTGTTCCATGCGGTTATATCGACAAAAGTGCTTTTGTTCCTGCCCTGATAAATCATAACACGATTATTCAGGACTGTTTTTTCGCCTTTTTCGGTTGTCACCGTTTTTGTCTTAACCTCGTTTAACAGTTTGCATAATTCAATTACCATAAAATTTATACCTCCAATTCTTCATCATTCTCATTTTCGAGAAATTTGTTTAATGCGTCGGGATTTACTGCTTGCAGCAGATTATATACCTCCGAATTGCTTCTGTTTACATCATTATTAAAAGTCGCCTGAAGTTCAAGCGACCTTGTGATTATATCTGCTTCCACATTATCGAGAATCAGTATTGTTTTTGTGTTATTTCTTACTTTGCAGCCGTCACCGTTCAAAAGCATAGAACACTCTCCGGCTATCAATGACATTCGGTAGAAATCAAATGTATTCTCCCCGAGCGTTTTCCCCGTTGCAAAATGAACCTGCCATCTTTCATTTTCGGGCGAAAGATATTTTAAGTCAATATCAAGATATATGCCCTCGCTGCCGAAATTCACGCTGCAAACCGCCTCATCAAAATCGGGAATTTTATCATCAGGCTTCAGCTCACCGGACATAATAAAATAATCATCGGGCATAAATCCCGCCATTTCAAGCTTTTGTTTCAAATCTTCAAACACTTCTCCGTTTGTTTTTGTACCTAAACGCTTTACACGCCTTTGTTCGTCAGGCTCGCTCCATATGGTGTGCTGCACCGTTTCCTTGTAATTCATTTTCAAGCCTCCAATCAAGATGTTGTGCCGTCATCGTCAAACATTGAACCGTTAATAACAAAGCTGTCGGTAATGGTTTTACAAAACTCAACACCGTTGACACCGCCTCCGTAAATATAAATATCATAACTATGTGTTTCGGGATTTTCGGCTGTTCCGGCAAGCGAAACCTCGGTATAAATAGTTCTTGATTTCATTATCGAAATCGGATTTTCCGCAGTGATAAAAACAGTTTGAGCGCCGCTGTTTGCCGTCCTTTCAAGAGGCACTGTATTACCCTGTGTGCCGATTATATTCGTTACGGTATAATTCAGCTTTACATCAGCTTTCGTTGGCGCCTGAACAGTTTTTTGCGGCGATCTGTTATTACCCCAAGAATTGCAGCCGCCGCTGTGTGATACAAGCCTTGTTGAAACGGATGTATTCAAATCAACCGCAAATCCGTATCCGCTTTTAAGCGTTTTGGGTGACATAGTATGTTCCGCAGACAAACTTGTTTCATATATAAACTTGTGCTTACAGGTATATTTATGTGAGCCGTGCCGTCTGCAAGATTTAGTTACGGTATGTGAATCTTCTTCCGTCCACCGTATAACCTCACCACAGCTTGATGTATTTTCATCAGGCAAATTCGGCTGTTCCGGCTCTGTCGGTTCATCATCAGGTTCGGGAATGCCGTTATTTTTGCCGTCATTCGGAATATCCGTCATTTTGCCGCCTTTATAGAAAGAAATCGTAATCGGGTAATCAAAATGAACCGCAACAGCTCCGGCATTTGCAAAGGTTTTATATCCGATAGCAATATTATTACTGCTCATCCAGTCAAAAGTACCGTTTTCTCTGTCAACATAAATGTTCAAATCGGATTGCAAGTATCCCAAATTATTTTTTATTTGTGAGGGGTGTATAATGCCTTCTGAACCTGTATCATAGATATTATCGGGATTGAAAAAACCGTTTGCCGCACCTACCGACCTACCGTTTTTCGTCCACATCGCATATCGGTTATATCCGTATGGCGCTACCACAAACGGAATTTGTTTTGAAAGACCGCTTACAAAATTGTTGTATTTATAAGTTGTATCAAAATTGAATTTAGGATATGCCTTAAAAACAATTTTTCCGCTTTCATATTTAAAGGTAAATCTCTTATTCAAATTAAAGATATTATTAAGCGGTATGCCGTTTGCCGACATAACAACATCGACATTGTAACCATCATTAAGCAATGATATAACTTCATTCGGCAGTGCCATATCAAACTCCATAACTGCATTTACGGCTTCTGCAAGCTGATCGGGATCGTCAAAAACCTGTTTATCATAGATACGGACGAAATTATTGCCCCAATAGCCACCGGAATAATGCCACAATTCTACGCTGAATGTATTCTGTGCCGATGCGATAAAGCTGTTTTCGTAGGTTTTATCCTCTGATATGGCTGTCTGCCACTGTCCCCACACATTACTTGCGGCATATGCTGATTGCGTTCCTGCAAAAAACACACATAAAAGAAAAAGGAGACCGAAAATTCGCCCTCCGAATAATACATTTTTTCTCATATTAAATTGTCCTCCTTACCATTGAAACAGCTTTGAAAAATCATAAGATATTGTTTTATTTTCTCCGTCTGTTTCAATACAGCTTATTTCATCAGCTTTATTTGACAGAATATTGTAATAAACAGATTTTGAATTCGATACCTTATTATCAACCGCTGTAACTCCGAGTTTTATATGTATAAAGTTGATTTTATCCGTAGACGGTATTCCGATTTCTTTTGTAAAGCTGCCATCTTTCGGAATCTTTTGTTCTTCAATCATTGTAAAACCATTAGTAAAGGATATTACAGCCTGACCATCATTGCGTTCAATGTCAATGGTAAGCCAGTTTTCAAAGCCTTGCGGAAGTTCAGGGAATGTACCGCTTACATAATACTTGCCGTTTTCTTTATAAAACTTTAAGCTTTCAAGCGTTATATCAATAAATTCCTTTGACTTCTGAACATTCATTTTCCCGTCACTCATAATATCTGTATTCCTGTTAAACGCCACATCGCCGTACATTTGAACACGATAACTTGAGTCTATCATTCTTACAAGCATTGTTGTTGCCTCTGCTCTTGTAGTATAGCTGCCACCCGAAAAAGTTCCGTCCGGCATACCGCATATAACTCCTTTTGAATATACCTCTGCCACATACGGCTTACAGCTTTCGCAAACATCAGACCAATCCTTTATTTTTTCAATATACTTCTGCGTATCAGCGGCCTTAGTTTCCTTTAAAACCTTTTCCATTGTCCTTGCCGCAAATTTCGCCATTCTCTGCCGTCTGATGGGCTCGTCATATTCGTTTTCAGGCAATTCATCGGCTTCAATAATACCCAAACCTCTCGCTTTTTGGATATAGCCCTCTGCCCAATGTGCGTCATACACGATAGAACCCGTATCAACAAGACCAATAATGGTTTTTATAAACTCCGCATTTGTGATTTGGTTGTTCGGTCGGAAGGTGTGATCCTCATATCCGTTTATACCGCCTCTTTCCACAAGCATTTTCATATGCGGATAATACCAGTCACTTGTTTGTGTATCGCTGAAAATCGCCCTCTGCTGTTCCTGCTGTGTAATTGTCTGCGATATATTATCGCCAAGACTTAGTGTTATGCTGTCGGCAAAAGCCGTAGTACCCAAAAGCATACCGATACCGACCGCCGCTGCTATAATTCTTCTCATTGCTGCTTTTCCTCCTTGCTTTTCCTAAATTCTTCAATTTCATCTTTGTAATATTCAAGTAATGCCTTTTCAATAATTCTGCTGTTCGGAATATCCGTCTTTTCGTGCTTGTCAATAAGCCACTCAAAGATAGTGTTGTCAAGATATATCGCCGTTTTTGTTCTGTATACTGCACCCATAACAGTACCTCCGTATCTTTTTTTCGACTCCATTATAACATAAGTGTCGCCACCTGTCAACACCTAAAATATATTTTTATTCAAATCGCTGATTTCTCGCTCTTGCCTTAAACGGAATATCAATATCTACGGGAACCAACGAAGATAGCAAAATCGGTTTCATTCTGACAACTCCCGATACCTGATACGAAGCCGGACTGTTTTTTATATTGGTGTTTTGAATAATCAGCTTATACTTCACTTTTCCGTCCTCAACACGCTCATTCGATGAATTGAGCTTCATTTCATTATGCAGATAGCTTTCAAATTCAGCCGTTGCAGTCGGAATATGTATCATAGATATATGCTCCATACGATACTCGTCAAGCATTGCATAATCCGTCGCAATATTAAGCGCCCTCGAAAGCTCCGTATCAATATACTCTTTCACGGTGAATATGTGGTAAAACTCAATCGTTACGACTGTAATAATGATGAACGCCATTATAAACAGAATAAAGAAAACATTAATCGCGCCGCTTTTTCTTTCCATTCAAAACACCTACTTCCAGTAAACCTGACTGATACCGATAAATTTCTTTTCAATCGGTATGCTTATAACAAGCGGGGATGTGAATGTAGGCTCAATCAGCTTAATGTCAATCGTATCATGAACCGTCAGCGTAAACTTCTGCCGCAGTTGAATTTTATTCGTACCGGAAATATATGCTGCGTTCCATGTTATTGTCGGATTTACACCCATTTCCGATTTCAGCTCATTTGCAAGCGCAGTGATATTACTATCTATTCTGCCGTTTGCTTCAACCGCCCTTACAAGAGTTTTCGCCATATAGTCCATATTCTGCTTATATATAAAAGGTTTCCACAAAGCCACAAAACAAAATATAAGGCTCATTGCAACAGCAAATTGAAAAAGGACATCCAAGAAAGCCTCCGACCGCTTGCGTCTAAATTTCAATTTCTTCATCATCTTCGGATTCCTCCGTGCTTTCCGTTTTTTCACGCTCTGCAAAAGCCTCTATGTGTTTTCTTACTTCATCAGGCAGTTCCTCATAATATTTTATTGTCTTTCCTTCATCGCTTATATGAGCAATGGTTTTATAGTCGTTATCGACTTCTTCAAGCCTGTTCCAGACGGTAGTTCCGTTGCCCAGATAACCAAAGCCCAAGTCATATTTCTTTTCCGACATTTAAAATACCTCCTCTCGTAACCTTGTTCCAAAACGAAACAAGATTACAAATTAGTATGCTTAAATCGTAAACACTGATTTGATTTTGTTTATTATATCATTGAACAGCTCGGGAATTGCCACACGCATCAGCGCCAGCAGTGCTGCACCGATAATTACGGTAATCAGAATTTTTATCAGCACATCAAGATACCCCTCGCCGCTTTTTACCGCCGTGACGCTTATCATTTTTGCCCTGTTCATTGCCGCCTTACCTCTTACAATCAGTTTTCTCATAACAAAAATCTCCTTCCTGTTTTAATTAAAAATGCCCAATCCGTTTTTCAAATCAATGAAAATCGGATAGAGATATAAAAGAAACATCATAACGCCGACCGCAATCGTTGCCTTCTTAATCTTTCCGGGGCGTTTTGCAATCTCACGCTTAATGTTTTCTCTTGCTAATATTTTCATGTCCTGTTCCATAAGATAAAAGAATGTTTCCTGATCAATTCCCTTGCTTGTTCCGATAACACCGCTTATGAATGTTGAAAGCTGTGGAATATTGATTCTCTCGTCAAACCTTTGCAATGCCTCCTCTGTATTTCCTGTCTTTAAATCGGTTATCAGAATATCAAGGTCATACTTAAAATCATCTCCCGCAATCTTTCGGTATCGCTCCATAAACTTCAAAATATCCTTGCTGCTTTTTAAGGAATTGTTATACGTCCTCACAAATCTCGGCAGCTCGTCAAGAATTTTGCCGTTAATCTTCTTCAGCTTTTCTCGGGCAGCTTGCCGTTCTTTAAAAAACAGCATAATTCCGAGCAGCATAACGCACATTGTAATTACGGTAAGCCCCAGCGGAATAAAGATAAATGATGACAAAATAACAAGCCCTGCCGTCACATACGCTTTTGCGTAATACTCGGCAGGACTTAAATTTATCCCGGCTCTCGCCAAATCCTTTTCAAGCTTTCGCTTTTGATAATTTTCCGGACGAATGAATTTTGAAATGATTTTGGTGAGAGGATATGTTACCGCAGTATAGAATCTTTCTCCTATGCCTTGCTTTCGCCTAAAGGCTGACATTGCCTTTTCTGTCCGTTTCGTCGGGAAATCTATAAAATTTCCGACTAATATATAAATGCCAAATGCAAGTAAAAGGACGGTTAGTATATAGTACAAATCGCACCACCTCCGTAAAAGAAAAAGGAGCAGTTAAGCTGTTACACTTAATTGCTCCTGTTTATTTGCTTGATTTATAACAACCATTTATAGTCTTGTCTGCAATCCGGAACATAATCAACATAAACCGTGTTATCCTTAATTTGATAGATTAAAAGATACATTTTTGTTACTATAATTATAACATGTATTTCTATCATAAGATAATTAAACTTTACAGCACAGAAACAGGCTTATTTACCTTTATCACATATGCCGTCGCAGCAAAAATCACTGCAAATGTCAAAGCAACTATAATCTGTCCTGCAAGCGTTCCTGTGAGAAGTCTGTACCACTCGGCATTCAGGAATCTCATCAGTGGAATATTGGCAGCAACCACAAGCGTTACACTGATATGGTCTTTATATATATTATACATCTGCGTATTGAGTTCCTCCTGTATTTGCTTAATATCCGACATTTTTTCAACAATGGTTGGCAGCACATACATAAGCTCACGATCCTGCTGACAAAGAATAAGCGCATCGCACCATTCCGAGAAAAAGCTGTTATCCACCTTGCTTTTCAGCTTTCGTATATTTCTGCTTATATTGCTGTCAACAAAGGTTTTCTCTGCAATAAACTCAGCAAACAGGTTATAAAACGGCGGTTCGATTCGGTGCAGATTTTCTTTGACAGCCTTTATTATATCGCCCGACTGTAAATAGCTGTTGGTTATAAGCGACAGCGCCGTTTCCATCTGCTCGTTTATCATCTGCGTATATGCGGATTGCCGCACCGCAAGATATTCAAGCGGTACAAACAGCATACCGACAGTCAGAACTGCCGACAGTAATATGTTGTTCATAAGCAAGCCGATAATCACACCGCCCAGAGAAAACAAAAGCGACAGCCTGATATATTTTGCAAATGTCATGTCGGAATTACTGCTTTTGAGCATTTCCTCCGATATAATTCTGAACTGTTCAAATACACCGGGTTTTCTATCGACCAATTTTCGCCGCTTTTTAAGCATTGTATTTTTCCTGTTTTCCGCAATACTTTGTTTTTTCAAAACAAGCGTATTATTTTGTCGGTTTCTTATCAATGCGGCAAATCCGATACAAAGCAGTATAAATATTATAACTCTGTAAATCATAATTAACCCTCCGTATCGGCTTCGGGACTCCAATTTTCTCCGGCGAACCTATGAATAGTCTGCAAATCTGCACCGTTTTCAAGCAAAATATTTGCAAGCCGTGATGAAATATTGCTGACCTTTTTATGATAGCCGACCATTTTATCTATCTGCGTTCCGTCCTTATTCATTATTCTGTCCGTTATCACATACTTATACAATGTCCGATAGATAATCTCGCCGTCACGATAGTCCTCCGCCTCAATGATTTTCATATACTTTCTTGATTTGTCAGGTAGCTGCATTTTAAATGCCATAATCGGATACGCCTCAATTATCAGTTTCAGCATAAGCTCCTCCGATAGCTTTGTACCCGACATCATACACATTGTAAGGATTCGTGTATACGCCGCAAGTGCAGTGGAGGCGTGAAGTGATGTGATAATCGTGTGTCCTGTTCGTCCTGCCTCCTGTGCCGTCATTGCTTCCTCGCCGCGCATTTCGGCAGGAACTATAATCTGAGGATCAAAACGCAGAGATTTTTTCAAAAGAACATCAGCGGAAACATTTTGTGCCGGGTTCTGTGACGGTCTTGTTTTTGTATGAATGACACGGTTTAAAATTTTGCCGTTTTCGTCTTTCACTTGCAGATTTAATTCTCTTGAGTCCTCAATACTGTAAATACGCTTATCGTAAGGAATACTCCTCAGAATAAAGCCTATATCGGTTGTTTTTCCGCTGCCCGTTGAACCGGCAATGCCGATACTGACACCGTGCGAAATGCAGAGCGTAAGCAAATCCAATTCTTCCTCCGTTGCGGTATCCCAATCAATAAGCTGCTGTTTGGTAATAACATTGTTTTTCTGTTTTCTGATTGAAAACACCGCCCCGACAGCTTCATCAATACACGGCGGTATAATTGCGGATATTCTCACACCCTGCGTAATAAAGCTGTCCTGTGTAGGCTGCGAACCGTCAATGATGACACCGCCGAGCTGACACATCTTTTTTGTCATATCAATACATTGCAGCGGCGTTAAAAAATGCTCGTTAATTTTGCTCCAACCGTTAGAGGTAATAATCTCAATATCGTTCCAGCCGTTGCAGTTGATTTCTTCAACCTCGTCATCATAAATATATTTTGTCAAGAATCCGAATCCTGCCATATCCTCATAGCATTTGTCCACCAATTCATTCAGACTGTCATATTCAAGGCAGGCAATGTGTTTTTGATAAATATACTTTGAAAGCAGATTTTTAAGAAGCGCTGCGCCCTGCGGCTTTGATATGACATTTGCAAGCTCACCCGAATGATTTTTGCTTATCTCGGCTCTGACGATTTCCAAAACCTCCTCATAAGGCTTTGCGTCTGTTTTTATTTCTTTTTTTACAGTCTTTTCATGCTGTGAAACCTCATAAATCGCCTGATATACGCTGAATTTACTCATCTGAAACACTCTCCCTTATACATTCCGCAATCTTTTGTATATCGAAATAAAATCCGTTTTTTGTAAGGCACGCAAGCTGACCTTTATTTTCTGCCTGTTCCACATTTTTATAGTGCGGAATTGTATGAAACATTTTAACCCCGACAGTTTTCTCAACATTTTTAATACCGACATAATTTTTATCATTGTTTGCGACATGAATAATTTTACCGGACGGTATTTCAAGTGCAGAGTACAGCGTTCGGTAGCTGTTATAAAAGGCTGTTCCTGTAATCGTAGGCTTTATAAGGTTTACAATCTTATCCGCATTAATGATACTGTAAACGGAAAGAGGATTGTTTATTTCAGGTTCACAGTCAACTATGAGATACCCAAACATCTCTTTCATATCGGTCAGCATTTCTTTTGCTCTGTCACCGTTAATTCCGTTTTCCTCATCGGCAAGCATAAGACAATCATGGTTATTTGCAAGCGACATCAAAAACAGATTTTTATTATTCGGGCAAGGCACAAATGCTTTTGCATTATCATATTTAGATAAAGAGATTTCATACAAACCTCGGCAATCATCAATAACTGCTCCGAACAAATGCTGAATTATGCCGCAGACCATATTTGTTGACAATATCCCCACAAGAGAGTTTTGTGCCAGCATATATCCGAGATTTGCGGCAACGGTAGTTTTTCCGCTGCCGTGACCTCCGCATACCGTTATTATTTTTCCCATTATCAAACTCCTTTCCGTAACCTTATTCCGATTTGGAACAAGGTTATCACATTTTTGCTGTTTTTATCAGGCTTTCCCGTATATCCATACCGTCAATTTCATTCCCAAGACAATACCAGCCGGGGCTTTCCTCTCTTGCAAAAAGCTCCGCACGAGGAATATCACCGACAAGCCGTACAATCCTTTTTCTTACCTCATCAGGCTTTTTGCTGTGTGCCTCAATCGGCGTATCAACCACTGTATGTACGCCTTTTGAAATGCGTTTCGGGTGTCCTTTTGTTGCTATGATGCAGATTTCGGGGTTTGCTCTTGTCCAAAACCCCAAACCCCAGAACCATTTATCCGTTTGCTTTTTGCACCGTTTAACCCAACAAAAACCGAGCGTTTTATATTCAAAGCCCCAGCGTTTTATCGTTTCAAGGCCTTCAAGCAAACAGGGGAACGTAACCCAAAGAAATAAAATACAATCATCATCCGCAATATCGGCAACGGGCAGTGAATATATATCTTCTTTACTCATAGTACGATAATGATTTTCGGCGCTTCGCCCCTGACCTTTCTTTGAATATACCTTATAAGCCCATGGCGGATCTTAACCCGAAATATTTGTTATCCCGAAGTTGTTGTAAATTCCGGATA
>CAJKHT010000079.1 GCA_905199755.1 uncultured Eubacteriales bacterium
AGTGCATAATCCATCAAATCCGCAATACAACAAAGTTTGTATCATACAAGGATATCATATTGCTGTCCTCCGTATTTAACTGTAACCGTCTATATTTATTACTCCCATCTATGTATCTTATTTAATGATATTTAACCACATTTTTTAGAAAATTTCAATATAAAAGGTCATTTTTCATCAGTTTGCACAACTTTTACATACAATTCTCGTTAGCTTGAATATCTTATGATTTTTATAAAAGCCCATTGCAAAACAATAGCATTGCAACAGGCTTCAAATCAGCGTATAAGGCTCAAATTTTCGGGGGGGGGGGGGACAGATGCCTTATTAAAAATACGGCTTAAAAAACTGCGTTTTTTGGACTCATCGAGTTTTTCGTACATAGCGCATTTTCTGCCGTTATGGCAGGCTAAGTACGGACACTCCGGCGAACGGCTATCAAGCTCGTATGTATATTTTCCTATTTTGCAATGAGGGCATAGCTTTCTTCTAAACATTTGCTTTATCCCCCTCGCCGTACCTTTTTTTCTTTGTTTCACTTTTCATACGGATGCTGGCAAGCATACAGAAGGTCAGAAATGCAACAAAACCGCCGAACATTGCTCCGCCTAAAAATATCAATATTTCTTTCATTTTAGTTTCAGCTCCTTTCACCAAAGCATCGGGAGCATTGCTGCTCCCGACAACATATGATGTTTTTACTTACAGTCCTCCCATTTGATTTCAAGTCCGCTATCATCCAAATAATAATTGTGAGTGACCGTTGCTTCAAGAACAGCGGTGTAGTACCACTTGTCTTTTACAAGGTCGGTAAACGGGTTGTAATCAAGCGATTTTACATAGCTTTCTGACGGGTTTCTGCCTAAGATTTTATTGATAACCGTCATAGTCTCCGCACGGGTTATCATATCTTCGGGGCGATAGGTTCCGTCCTCATATCCCTGCATAAGTCCCGACGCACTCAGCTTTAATATGTCATCATATGCCCAATGTGATGAATCAACATCGGGGAATGGGTTTTCTGCGGCCGTCTTTTCAAGCTTTGCAAATCGGCTGATTAAAGCAGCAAATTCGGCTCTCATCAGATTATTTGCAGGCTTAAATTCTTTATCGGGGTATCCGTGAATAATTCCCTTGTCCGACATATATTCAATATCGTGTGCCGACCAACGATGTTCCGCAACATCCGGGAAAGCATCGCCTGTCGGAATAAACGGCTTTTCGTAGTCGTGATTTACGATACGGTAGAGGATAGATGTTATTTCCTCTCTCGTTATATTTCCGTTCGGCTGAACGCTTCCGTCCGGATAGCCGTTGATGTAGCCTATATGCGTGGGGTGTTCATTGCCGAAAATATCCTTTGTGTATTTTCTTGTCTTGTCGATTGTGCGACCACCGCCGCCACCGCCTCCGCCTGTGTGAATAATAGTCGGAACAGTGTATCTGTATGTGCCGACTTTGCCGTAAACACCGTTTAAGCATTCGGCTTTTTTATCGTCCTTGCACTTTACGCATTTTCCGCAGGCACTGAAATATACCGCTTTCACTGTCACCGCACCTGTTATGCTGAGTTCCTCACCCGCATATTGCTTTCTTGTGTCGCTTGTCTGCGGCTCGGTTCCGTCTGTGGTGTAGTAGAGGAGTATGTTATTATCTGCCGGATAGTCGTTTATTATCGTATATTTCGTTCCGCTTGTGTACTCTGTCTTATCACTGCCAAGCGAGGTCTGCGGCACTTTAAGATGCACAAATTCGATTACAAAGGTTTCCTTACTGCCTGTGATTTCCGTTCCGTTTTTGTCGGTCAGCCACGCTGTTATGGTAATCCCCGTCATTGCTTTGTTTACCATTATCGGCATATTGTCATAAACCATATCATCGGGAGATTGAACGCTGCCTTGCAAGCCCTCCTGTGTGTAGGAGTAGTAATAGTGTATAACGGTATCAGAGCTGTATGTTTTCAGCTTGATACCCTTTGCATATTCTCCCGTATCGAGAATATCTGCGCTTATTCGGCTGACATCATACGGAGTGCCGATATAAACTCTGCCGGTTACGGCTCCCTCCGGTTCGATGATGTAATAGTTTATTGTGTTCTTGCTTACTCTGCCAGTTTCGTTGTTCTTCACATACGCCTTAAAGGACATTGTGTGGTCGATATATCTTTTTCCGTTAGTATAAATAACATCTTGTTTTCCGCCGTTTTCACGATACCAAATTGTATAATCCTTATCGGTAGGCACACGTTCGTCAAGGCTTATTGTTGTAAACTTATTCTCGCTCTTTAAGTATCGTCCCGATGGGAGAGTGATAATCGGTGCCAGCGGCACAAAGTTATATACATAGCTTACAATTTTGCTGTAATTGCCGTTTTTTTCGCTTCGTATCTGAAGCACTGTATCATTTTTGGTTTTAACCGTATCGGAGTAATTGTTCCAAGTTGCTCCGTTGTCTGTTGAATACTGAATTGTATCACCGCTGTTGAGCGAATACAAACGAATATGCAAAAGATTGTTTTCTTCGTCTGCCTTTATTTCCTCATATTCGCCCGTTTCCTTGTCAGCATACCCGTACATATCCGTATTCCTCACGAATATTTGTATCACAGTTTAATTCCGTCATTTGTGTTTCACCTCCGATTTCAAAATAATCTACCCCATTATATATTATACCACGGTAAGCGAGCAGTTGTCCCGCTTTCCGTCTGTGCTTATTGATATAGGTTTGAAAAAGCATTTAACGCATTATCTATATAGGTATAAACCGCTTCGCAGTTTTCTTTCAGCCGATTACCGTTTTTACAGTATTCCGCAAACGCCTCCGCAAAAAATTCCGTATCACTTGTCATAAAATAGTCATCGCCTGTGAATTTTAACTTCGCAAGCTGATTTTTCAGCCGTTCATCGGCGAATATATTATGATTTGGCAAAACGCTCTGTATATAATAATGCCCGAACTCGCGGGGAATACTGTTGTAATATCCCATTCGTATGTATATTGCTTTTTTCTGCGAATTGTAGATGTCCGAATATTTATTATCAAATAATTCTGACCAATCATCATTTGAAACAAGTATCAGACGATAGCCGCTTTCGGCAAATTCTTTTCGGGCAAATTCCGGAACACATATCATTTCGCTTTGGGCGTTTAATGTAGTTTCGGAATTGTTTTTCGTTTTACTGTCCCCGTATATTTCCAGCTCTATAATCGGTTCTTTTGACTTTGGGATAACATATTCGCCGTCATAATCGAGCATAAATACAAGCATATTACAAAACTCGGCACGGGTGATACCGCAATAAGAAGTGCGTTTTTCGTAACCTCGCACATACATTGTGTTTGTATAGTCCGAAAAACCGCCGTATTTTACATCGGTATCCCACATAGCCGAATTTATAGGCGTCAAATTATTTAATTTCAGTAATAGCTCTGACACAGTTTCGTATGTCATCACAGCACTGTAGTGCCACGGATAGTCGGTCTGCCTTGCTTTAATGCCAGCCATTCACCGTAGTGCATACCTCGCCTTTGGGGTTTGTCGATTACCGAAAGACAGTTTTCACGGCATATTTGGTCAGATATACCTCGAATGTCTATAAAGTAGTCCTTGTAATTATTTTTATATTTCGTACCATCAAAATATGATGTTGCGTTGATGATGATATGATTATGAATATGTGCGTGGTCAAGATGTGTAGATTGCTTATGATTACACACACATTTTTGAAAGAATGGCAATTTGAGATGTTGTAAAAATGACAATTGATATGTGTAGAAATTTTAAGCGGTTTTTACCGCATAAAAACAGAGGTTTCAGAGGTCAAAACAGGCAAGGTAATGGTTTTATATTACCCTGCCACAAAATGAGATTTTTGTTTTCTACACATATAAAAACAGAGGTGCATTTGTACATTTGCAAATTGCACCTCTGTTAGTTTTTGCTTATTTAATTTTTATTTATTCCCCTCAATAAATCTTTGAAGAATTGCCGCAATTTCAGCTCTTGTTGCATTGTCTTTCGGATTCAATGTAGTTTCTGTTTTGCCCTTCATCAAACCGCTGCCGACTGCATACTGCATAGCCTCTATCGCATATTCGGATATTTCCTCAAAATCCGTATAAGACAAGATGTTTGTGTTTTCTCCCACAGTTACATCATATCCCTTGTATTTTGCATATCTGAACATAATTGCCGCAATTTGCTCTCTTGTGATATTCATATCGGGAGCAAACTCCGTTTCGGAAATACCTTTTACAATCTCGTTTTGCTCTGCCCAGATGACCGCATTTGCATAATAGCTGTCAGCTGCAACATCTGCAAACGGCATACCTGTATTAACCTCAGTTTCTCCTTCTGCGCGATAAAGAACCGTTACGAACATTCCTCTTGTTATATTTCCGTTCGGATTAAATGTTTTTGCATCAGTTCCTTTAAACAATCCTTTTTCGACAGCATTCTTTACATCATCATAATACCAATCGTCTTCATCTACATCATCAAAAGGATTATTCCATTCGGGTTCTGTCGACTGTGTCTGTTTTTCCGACCATTTTGCGTAAAGGGTGATGTTCTTTGTTACCTTGGTCGAGAAATCATATTTTTCGGTCAGTTCTTTGTCAGAATACCAACCATCAAACGTAAAGTTATCCCTTGTCGGCTCCGTCGGCTCTTTTGCGGTTTCGTTCCTTGTAACCTTTATGCTGTCAACTTTGCTGCCGCCGTTTGTTTCGAAGGCTACGGTATAGGTGGTTACCGCAGCGGATGAACCGCCTCCTCTACCGCTGCCTCCGCCGGAGGTACTGCGTTTGTACGTAACAGAAACGGGAGAGCCTGTCAAAATATAATTACTGCCCGGTATAACGGAAACATCATATGTATTTCCGATTGCAAAATCACCTTTAATCTGATATGATTTTCCATCACTTGATGCGGTTACAGATGTAAGTGTAAGCGCAGTTCCGTTCAGGCCTACCGCAAAATTCGATTCAATGAGATCTGAAACACTCGTGTCAAATGTAACAGTAAGCGTATCGTTTTTAATAGCTGTACTTGCGAGCTTTACGGCTTTCGGTGTTATTGTAAGCGGAGCTGCATTTCCGTTTTCGTAAACATAGCTTATTGTGTAGTTTCCGCTTGCTGCAGAAGAAGCTGTCACAACACCGTCATACTTTCCGACAGCAGTTTTCTCCGTTATTGAATCGCTTACCGCAAAGTTTGGTTTTGATGTAAGGTTTTCTTCATTTTCTTCATTTACGAATCCGTCATATGTATATTCGGTTTTTAAATCCGAACCACCGTATACTCGTGTTGCTCCTGAGATTTTTATTGCAAGCGCTTTCGGTTTTACCGTCAATTTTCCCGGATTCTTCGAAATTGAAAAATCATAATTTTCATCGTCCAGTGACATACCGTCCTTTACTGCTGCCTTTATCTGATACTCTCCTGCCGCTGCGCGCACTCCGTATTCGTCGGCATCCGATGAAATTGTGAGTGCGTTATTAAGCTTCTCTATATATTCGGAATTTTTAGCGTCCTCACCTACAAGTGCGGATACGGTAAAGGTCGGATTTTCTTCACCGTACACCTTTTCGCAGTCATTTGCTCTGATTTCCGCTTTATATTTGTTTATAGTAAGCTGTGCCGTACCGCCACCTGTGTATGCATTGCCCAAAATCCTGTATGTTACAGTATATATTCCGGCATTTTTCGGAATTGTCACGGAAGAATCCGTATTAAGCGTATATGTCACCTCAACATTTTTGTCATCACCCTCCGTTATCGGTACAAATGAAGCGGTGTTTGAAATGAATTTCACTTTCTGTTCATCACCGTTATATGTAAGTACCAGTCTGTCAGGTGTCAGAGTGACCTCTTTTTTGCTTACAACAAGTTCAAATTCTGCCGTTGCCGGAGCATAATTGGAATCATTGAGTATTGCTTTTATAATTACGTTTCCCTCGCTGACAGCACATACCTTTCCGTTTGCGTCAACTGTCGCAATCGCCGTATTTTCACTCTCCCATGAAACCTGCGGCATAAATGTGCCGTAATGCGCACGCAATGTAAATATCTCGCCAGTTGCGGCGGTATTATCCGCTCCGTCGATATAGAAATTACCTCCGCTTGCAGGTGTGATTTTCAGCGTACCGTTTATTCTTTTAAGTTCATAATTTGCAGCTCTTCCGCCCAAAACCTTAATCGTATATCCGCTGTCGGTTACCGGACTCAATGCCGTTGCTTCGGTTTCAAGCTGCGGCAAAGCATCAAAAACGCTTTCGTCCTCATTTTCCGCAAAGCCGCTGTATGTTGCTGTGAAATTCGGATTTCCCTTGCCATACTCTCTTTGCGTGTCAATTGCTGTAACCGTAAGCTCTCTCTTTGCTATTTCAAATTCATGCTTTACGGTATACGGATTGTAGTTTTCGCCACTGTATGTTGCATAAACCTTATATGTGCCGGCATTGACCGGTTTTGCTCCGTCAACAGTCGAATATGTTATTTCCGCCGTTGTTCCGTCGGGAGCAGCTTCGTATATCGGTTCGGGAACATTTTCAGCCTTGTAGCTCCAATCATCTATGCTGACGCTCAAGCCTTTGTTTTCAAGCGAACCTTTTTCAATCACCATGGTTGCGCTGCCGGTACCTCTGTAATTATTGATACCGTTTACCGTAACGGTATATGTTCCGGCATTTTTCGGCTTTTCATCCTGTCCGTTATACTTAACCTCATATTCTCCGTTTTCCGGAACTGTTTCAATTGTCGGCTCCTGCTGAGAACCGTTATAGGTCTTTATAAGGTCGGAAATAACAAAACCGAGTGTTTTTCCGTTCGGAACAAACATAACCTTTGTTTCGGATTCGGAATAGTTTCCGTCAGCTTCCTTTACTGCCGTAATCGTAACCTTTTCATCAACCGCACCGTTTACCGTTACTGTTGCTTTTGCGCTGTCCTCAGCATCTGCGCTGACCGTTACGTTTTCATTGTCAGATGTCCATGTAACCGTTCCGCTTCCGCTTCCGCCTATAGCTTCAAGCATAAATTCATCGGTGTATTCGATTGTACCCGGAAGTCCGATTATTTGGATACTGTCCTGAGTTGCCTGCTTTATACTCATTTGGATTTCGCCGTTTTTAGCGGTGTAGTTTTGGCTGTCATTCGGAACGAATTTAACCGTATATTCGCCAGCGTCTATCGGTGATTCCGAAAGCTCTTTCATATCCGAATCATAATATTCAACTTCAAAATCATCAAATACTCTGCCGAGCGAATCAAAAGCAGAAGGCTCGATTGTCTTTTGTTCACCGTCATAACGGAATACCGCCGTACCAGAAATAAAGCTTATAACCATAGGCAGAATTTTTGCCTTTACGCTGCCGGTATTTTTTGAACCGAGCTTATAGTTTGAGCAGTTTGTACCGCCCAATGAGTTGATTCTGAAATTAACCGTCTTGTCACCGGCATTTGCGTCATCAAATTCACCGCTTAAATCTGCCGTAACATTATCTCCCTTAACAATGCACTCCGTTTTCACCTTTGCCGTCAGTGTAACATCAGTATTTCCGTCATAGCCTTTATCGATTGCACTGACTTCAAATGCATCTGCCGAAAGCTCTTTCTGCTCAACGGTTACTTTACCGCTTTCATAGTTGACATCATACTTTGAGCTTGTTACAGTTTCAATCGAAAGTGTGTAATTTCCGATATTTTTACCGTATGCATAATCTGTGGTATACGAAATTGTATCAGATGTTATATCGGAAAGCGCAATGCCATCCGAAACGGTTACACCCTCTTGTGCTGCTTTTTTGAGAACCTCATCTGCCTCTGTACCGTATTCTATTGTTATATTCGGTGCCGTAATTGTAACAGGTGTTTTCCTTATTGTAAGAATATAGCTCGCAGATACATCTTCTGTTCCCGAAAGGCTTGAAACTGCCTTTATTATCGTTGTACCTGCACCGTTCGGAGTTACAATTCCGTTCTCATCTACCGTTGCGACAGACTCATCACTGCTTGTAAACTTCACGCTTGCGCCGGCGTTGTTATTTGTAAGCGGATTTTTTATATCCTTTTCCGTCGAATTTTTAACAAGTGAGGAATATGCAAAATATATCTGCTCCTGCATTTTTGAATCGGAATTTTTAACATTTATTGTCTTTGAAACGCTTAATTTTTTTATATTTCCATCGGCATCGGTGTAAGAATACTCTGCTGTTATAACATATATGCCGGACTCTGTAGGTTTGAAAACATTACTCTCAAGAGAATATTTTCCGTCAGCCGATGCGCCGTATTTTTCGGAAACGACATAAGAAATTTTATCCTGTGCAAGCTCTGTATCAACAGGCTTTACTTCCGTTATTTCATCTCCGTTATCCGTTATTTCCGTTTCTCTCAATATAGGACGCATATTAAGCGAACCGCCGACATAAACCGAATCGCTGTCGCAGCCGAATACTATTGATTTTTCCGTACTTTTGCCGGTTTCGGATATTGAATATGCAATATATGTTTTTTCACCCGAAACAGAAGTCATAAGCTCAACCGATTCTATATATCTTGCGGTAACAGTGTAGGTTCCTGCGGTTTCCGCCGTCCACTTATACACCGCACTGTTTGTATTTCCGGACACATCATCCGAAAGTGCAACACGTTTTTTGGTTTGAATATTGTTATCGGTGTTTGTGACAGTAAACTCAACATATCCTTTCGGAGTTACTACAACACCGCTGCTCAAGCTTTCAACCTCAGCAGTAACGGTAAGCTCTGTTCCCTTAACGGTATGTGTTGTATAAGCTGTCTGCTGTTCCTTTACTGTTTTGACAACTGCGCCGGCATTCTTAAATTCATAAAGCTTTGTTCCGTCATTATAACCGTAAAGCCGTGCCGTTACCGCAACAGGTGTATCCGAATCCGAAGCAGTGTAATAATACTCATAAACTATTGTTCCGTTTTCATCTTTTTTAACAACATAAATTGTTTTTTCGCCGTCTGTATATTTCTGTGAACATTGGAGTTCGTTTGAATCAACCGTTATTTTTCCCGAATAATCACTGAATGGAACGTCCTCGGAAATTCCCGTAAATTTACCTTGTTCATCAGCAAATTCATATACCTCCGCAAGTCTTGCAACATCTGAGGTTTCAAGCGAAAAGCTCGTACCCTGTGCATTTTTATACTTATCCTTACCGCTTTCGTTTAGAATGAATTTTCCGTCTGTTCCGGAAATCATATAATCGCCAGCGTCCGAATAAAGCTGATATTCCTTTGAATCAAGCTCGGCATACACAATTTTCTGAACGTCTGTTTCTTTTGTATACGGTTTCCTATACTCTCCCGATGCCGTACCGTATTGACTGCTGATCGAGATATTCGTCTGTGTTGAGCCTGCTCCTACATAGAGTGTTGCGGCATTAGTATAAACATACGCAACCTCTCCGCCGACAAACTGCGCAACAGCACAGCGATACCGGCTTTCATTTAAAGCTTTGTCAACATTGTAAAGCTTCAGCGACTCATCCGTTTCTCCGTCTATATTTTCCCACGATGAAACGCTGCCGTCCGATGAAAGCTTCTGCCACTGGTATGTAAGTGCCGTCCCGCCCTTTGCCGGAGCAGCAACAACATCAAAACTCGGATTTGAGCCTGCAACCGTATGAATATCCGGCAAGGTTTCCGTTACCGGCACATTTGCGTCCGCTCCGTATCTTGTAAGCGCCGTAACAGGTATCGTATATGCACTTGCCTGTGTTGAATTTACGCTTCTCATAACGAAATTGTATGATGTGTTCGGTGAAAGTCCCGTTACTACATATTCCGTTTGTGATGATGAGAGCGTTGCAAGTCTGTAATAGGGAGCTGCCGGATTTGACGTCATAAGATAAATCTCATAATTGCCACCGACCGAATTAGGATGCGCCCAATTAAGTGTTGCGGTTGTATCGGTTGTGTCCTTAACCGTAACATTTTTCGGAGCGGACGGCGGTGCTGACACGTCCTTAACCAAATATCCCAAAACGATACATTCCTGTCCGTTTATCTTGCTTTTCCACTGACCGAATCGCCATTTAAAATCATATCCGAGTCCGATTGCCTCATTCGGAATACCGGCAACCGTTCCCGAACACGAGGTTCCGGAATAATCAGACCAAGTGTGACTCCCCTCATAGTCTGCTCCGACAGAACCGCCGATAATAACGCCGCCGATGTCAGACTGAATGGTTGTTGAAATGCCTGCGCCCCATGTGATGGAGCTTGACTTTGTCGTTGTTGTTTCAATGCTTTGCGTTACACTTCCGCCGCCTTTTGAAACGTATATAAAGTTACCGGAATCAATGCCCGTTTCCGTTCCGACAACGTCCTTGCCGCCGTCAAAATCACTGAGTCCGTTCTCCGAGTTTTTATATGTGGCAGGACTTCCGATTACTTCGTTCAAAACATTACCCTTAATTTTTTCAAATCCGTTTTCTTCAGCTATCCTGTCATATTCGCCTACCTCAATCATAGACATTCTCGGGGTCTGAGGCATACAAACGATATAGTCCGTCTTTGTTTCGGGAACCGTTGCCCCCCAATCGTAACCCTTATCCTTTGCAAGCTGAACCTCTTTTTTATACTTCTCGAGTTCTTCTCCTTTTAATTTTCCGCACTGTGCATTATATTCGTCAGCAGTCGGAATTTTGTATGACGGTATTGTCATTTCGTAAACATAGCGTACATACGGCGTCATCGAAAGAATAACTCTGTCATCTCGACTGTCTGATGAATATTCCGTAGTATACGAAATATCGGTGGATTTTTCCCATTCGCCGCCCATAGATGCATGAGCCTCAACCTGCCATTCTCCGCCGCCCAAGCGAGCAATACCCAAAAAGCTTGTTTCCTGCTTGAAGCCGGAAATAGCCGAGGCTGTTACCGAAAATCCGTTTGTATCGCTTGAACCTGTACCGGTTGTCTGACCGAATACCGTTTCACCGTCCTCTACATAATCCGGTTCCATATATTCAAGGTCTGCAAAATAAGGAGCTGCCTGCAACACCGCAACAACGTTAGGAGATGAAAAATATGCCGATTTTGATTTGAATTTCATCTTCATGCCATCATTATCATTGTCTATCGCCGTAAGATCAAGATTACGCGTATATGCGGCACTTCTGTCATTGTTTATGCAGGCATTGTCGGAAATAAGACTTCCGTCCGTTCCTTTGTGAATGAAAACCATATCATGACGGTATTCGTCTTCACCGCTTCTTTTTCTGCCGTGGTCGAACACAAGCTGTTCTCCGCCGTTTTCATCATTATCAAAATTCCCGACAGATATTGTTCCTATCCAAATGTTATCCGATTTGGAATTTTTGTTTCCGAAATCACATTTAGTCTCACGTGACCATATATCATCGGATTCGAGTATCTTTTTAAATCCGTATCTTGCAGCCTCATGGCCGGAAGATACCGGGACGTTATCGTCATACCGAGCATCTGCGGAATCCACCCCGAGTTCGTATACAACACCGTCAACAAAAATCAAATCCTTTCCGCCCGTTCCGACAGGATTAAAGCAAGCCAAAGGCATTGGCTGCTGTGTGTTGCTGTTCCATATTGCCTGCTGTATTGACGAATGAATTTGCACCGAATGACCTACTGCGCCCAAATATTTTTCATATTTCCCTGATGTATATTTTGCTGCGCTTATGAGTGCGCTGTTCGTATTTATTGCCCTATCAAATCTTGATGTTTCATCGGATTGCATATCGTTACAAGCCATAACAAGCTCGTTTTTTTCATCGCCGTCTATATCTCCGACAACTGCCGAACCGTACGCACCGTACTGCGTTTTTCCCGACGTATCGCTTGAATCGTATTCCGTGTATTTCCATGCGTGATCAAAAGTTGCTTTTTTTGAAAGCGTACTTGCTCTCTTTCCCTGTGACCACACTGTCGTTCTCGGGATCGCTTCTTTTGCGGAATATGCTTCGGTGTGAGCGGTAGACGCCGTTATGATAAGCTCATCGCGATTATCGTCGTCCAGGTCGCCGGCTGTCAGATGAACCTGCGGAAGCTTTATTACATCTGTATTGTTATATGGGCAAGCCGCAAAATCCTTTTGAGCAATTCTCTGAATCTCGCTTATCGTCTTGCCATCTTTTGATATTTTATATACTCTTACTTCCTTATCGTATTTTTTTGATGATAAAGTTGTGTATGTAACTGCAACCTCATCGCTGCCGTCACCGTCAAAGTCGCCTGCCGTAATCGGAACATCTGCAAGCAGATTGTATCCGTCGTAATAGCCTTCGCTTTTAACGTCATTTGATGTCAATTCAATATGGCTCAAAACTGTTCCTTTTGCATCTTCTATAAAAAGAGTTCTTGTTCTTCTTTTTTGAAGCAAAAGAAATGTGGTATTCGAGCCGACCCTTGCTACATGATTTTTTCTTCCGTCAAAATCGATTTCAATTCCGATGCTGTTTGTATATGCCAAATCTCGGGTTGTACTGCTGCCGTACTCGGTATGATTCCAAATAAGCCGTTTTCTTGATCCTATTACAAGCGGAGAATTCACCGGTTTATCGTAATTATATACCTTTATCTGATTTCCTACATTGTTATACATCATAAGTTCCATTCTCGGGAACATATTGATGACCTTATCCGTATTTTCGCTGTACGGATTTTCGCCGTCATTTCCTACATCAACAGATTTACTCTCAATCCTAAGCGAATCGAGCACTTCCTTGCTCGTTCCTCCCATCTCAGCGGCAAATACGTTATTATCTCCGTTAAACAGTGAAATTATTGACGCCGTCTGCAACAGCAATGCGGTTGTTAAAAACAAACTCATTGCTTTTTTGATTCTGTGTTTCATTTTGTAAAATTTCTCCCTTCTGCAATTCTCTTGATTTTATTATTATATCATTTAAGAGTATTTTTGTCATCATACCAAAGTATGATTTTGGAAATGTCAATAAATGTGCAGTCGAAATTTACCCCAAATTTCTGAAACTACTTTAATTCTTCAACCGGCATAACTAACAATCCATTAGGA
>CAJKHT010000080.1 GCA_905199755.1 uncultured Eubacteriales bacterium
ATATTTAATTATTTTTAAAAAAGTACTTGCAGTTTTGAAGAAAATAAGGTATAATAAACAAGCAATGCTGTGAAAACGGTGAGAAAATATCGTTTTTACATATTAAATGAGCCATTTTGGCGATGATGGCCGAGCCTGTGCGATTAAAACCCGTGAACCGTGTCAGATGGGGAACCAAGCAGCACTAAGCGGTGCTTTTGATGTGTTACGGTAAACTCGGCCGGAGCCTGTTTGATTAACGCCGGAGGGCGTTTTTTGTTCATATTGAGAATTTACGGAGCGTACAATGCTCTTTTGATTGTTTTGGGAAAGGGATTTTTTATGGCACATCAGGCTATTTACCGCAAATGGCGGCCCATGGTTTTTGAGGATATTGTCGGTCAGTCGCATATCACAAAAACACTGAAAAATCAAATAGTATCGGGAAAAGTAGGTCATGCATATCTGTTCTGCGGAACGCGCGGAACGGGAAAGACCACCTGTGCAAAGGTGCTTGCGCGCGCGGTAAACTGTCTTAACAACACAAGCGGCTCGCCCTGCAATGAATGTGAAATATGCAGGGGAATTATTGACGGAAGTATTCTTGATGTCAACGAAATAGATGCGGCATCAAACCGAAAAATAGACGATATACGTGAGATTATTTCAGACGTAAAGTATGTTGCCTCAACGGCAAAATATACGATTTATATAATAGATGAGGTTCATATGCTCACCACAGAGGCATTCAATGCATTGCTGAAAACGCTTGAAGAGCCGCCCGAGCATGTTATATTCATTCTTGCGACAACGGAACCGCAGAAGGTGCCGCAGACGATACTGTCGCGCTGCCAGAGGTTTGATTTCAGACGCATACGCAATGACGATATAATTTTACGGATGAAAGAAATCGCACACGGCGACGGACTTAAGCTTACGGACGGCGCATATAAAATGATTGCGCGCCTGGGTGACGGCTCGATGCGTGATGCATTAAGCATTCTCGAACGCATAGTGTCCGCGTGCGGTACGGAAATAACCGAGCGGGACATAACCGATACACTGGGTATTTCGACAAGGGAAAACGTTTTCGGAATGATTGATGCGGTGGTGAAAAATTCACCTGCGGATATTTTGAAAATTATTGATGATATATTGTCCGAGGGCAAGGATTTGGGTGTTTTTGCGGATTCGGTAATAAAGCATCTGCGTGACCTTATGATATGCAAGGTGAGCGATAAGCCGGACGAGCTGATAGATTTAAGCAGTGAGGATATGGTTAAGCTTAAAGCGCAGAGTGACAGAGTTTCGTTTGAAAAAATAACGAACATGACATCTGTCCTGTCATCAGTCAAGGCTGATGCGCGGTGGGTGAAATCGCCGCGTGTGATTTATGAGCTTGCTTTTATACGTCTTGCAAGACCGGAAACCGATTCCACTCCCGAAGCACTGATGGACAAGCTTCGGAGCATGGAAATGCAGCCGATGCAGTCATCGCACGATGAAGAGCTGAGCGCAAGAATAGACGCAATCGAGGAAAAGCTTAAAAACGGCGTCACCGTGAATGTAACGGACAAGCCGCAGGAGGAAGCTCCGAAAAAAGAGAAGAAAAAAGAGGTATCGGCAAGACTTTACAATCCGATACCCGAAAATATGTTAAATGCCGCAAATCCGATAGTGGCAGTGGCTAAAAAATGGGATAAATTCGCAAATGTAATCTGTTCGCAGGCAGGGCATCTCAAAGCGGTGCTGATTAACCGCCCGATTACCATTGATGCCGACGGACTTATTCTGCTGTTCAGGCGCGAGGAGGAATTTTCAAAAAATCTTGCGCTGCAGTATAAGAGTGATTTAAAAAGATTGTTCCGTAAGGTATCCGGCAGTGACTGCGAGCTTAAAATCGCGTTTGAGGACGAGCTTGAAGGGCATATGATTGACTACTGGAGTCTGCCTGTGCCGGAGGGCGGAGCGCAGGACGGCGCCGAGCCTGATGAAAATACCGATCCGCTTGATACAATATCGGAAAAATTCGGCGATATAGTGGAAATGAGCGACGATGCGGAATTTGTGGGCTACAGCTCGGACGAGGACGATTTTTCACAATCGGAATTCGGAGACGGCGACAGCGAGGAATTTTTGGAACAGCGTGAAATAGCTCCCCAGGGAGACGAAATAAATTTTAATTTAAAGAAAGAGGTATGAAAAAAATGGGAAGATATAAGGGTTTTTCGGGTTCGGGAATGAACACAAACAAAAACATGAGCAATGTTATAAAGCAGGCACAGAAGATGCAGGAGGAAATGGAAAAGGTTCAGGGCGAGCTTGAAGAAAAAACTGTTGAAGCAACCTCCGGCGGCGGTGCGGTAACCGTTCAGGTAAACGGTAAAAAGGAAATCGTTTCGCTTAAAATTCAGCCCGAGGCTGTTGATCCCGAGGACGTTGAAACACTGGAGGATTTAATAACCGTTGCCGTAAATGATGCGGTTAAGCAGGCGGACGATATGATGGCAGAGGGTATGAGCGCGGTCACCGGCGGTCTTAACATACCGGGATTATTCTGATATGCATGCGGCGGCAATAGAAAATCTGATTGAAAAATTCGAGCAGCTGCCCGGTGTCGGAAGAAAAAGTGCGGAGCGTATTGCGTTTCATATTCTGGAGCGCATGTCAAAGGAGGACGCGCTTTCCATGGCAGCGGTAATTACGGAGGCAAAGGAAAAGGTAAAATTCTGCGGAATATGCCAGAACCTTACCGATACCGATCCTTGTGAGATTTGCTCGTCGGCAAAGCGTGACAGGTCGGTTGTGTGCGTGGTGGAAAGTCCAGAGGACGTTTCCGCAATAGAAAACACAAACGAATACAACGGTCTGTATCATGTGCTTCACGGAGCGCTTTCACCGATGGACGGCATAGGCCCCGATGATATAAGAATAAATGAGCTGCTTCTGCGGCTCACGGGCGGAGAAGTAAAAGAAGTTATAATGGCAACAAATCCGACCGTAAACGGCACGGCGACGGCAGTCTACATCTCAAAGCTGCTTGCACCGTTTGACGTTAAGGTCACGCGCATAGCGCACGGCATACCTATCGGCTCGGATATTGAATATGCGGATAAAATTACGCTTATAAAAGCCCTTGAGGGCAGACAGAATATGTAAAAAACGCACAAAATGGCAGAATAATGCCGTTTTGTGCGTTTTTTCTCTCGGAATTGTTAAAAACGGAGATATTAAGAAAGATAACGCAAAAATGTTGCTTTTTTACACGATGTGTGATATAATGATTATGTTTATCATAAAATGGCGCTAAAAGCGCAAAAGGAGAATTTTACTTATGCTGAAAAGTATGACGGGTTACGGGCGGCACGAGGCTGTCGCGGACGGAAAAAAGATACTCGTTGAAATAAAATCGGTAAATCATCGCTTTTCCGACTATAATATAAAAGTACCCAGATATATGGGCTTTTTGGAGGATAAAGTCAGAAAATATGCTTCGGAGTACATAACGCGCGGAAAGGTTGATATTTATGTAAATGTTGAAAGCTACGGCGAATCGGACAAGGATATTATCCTTAACGAGGAGCTGGCGAAAAATTATATAGATGTTCTTTATGAGTTAAGAGACAAATTCGGCTTAAAGGACGATATATCGGTGTCAAACGTTGCGGCTTATGCGGATATTTTCAAGACCGAGCGCCGTGAGGACAACGAGGAGGAAATTTGGAAGCTCACAAAAGATGTTCTTGAAAAGGCAATGACCGCATTCGCCGAAATGCGTGAGCGTGAGGGCGGACGCATTGAAAAGGATTTGAGAGCAAGAATAGATTATATGAAAGAGCTTGCCGAAAAGGTTGATGAATATTCGCCGCAGACCGTAAAGGATTACCGCGACAGACTGTACGCAAAAATAAAAGAGCTTGTCGAGGACAGGGAAATTGAGGAAACACGTCTTTTGACGGAGGTTGCGATATTTGCCGATAAGGTTGCGGTGAATGAAGAGACTGTGCGGCTGGGCAGTCATTTTGAGGAATTTTACAAGATACTCGACAGCGGCGAGCCTGCCGGCAGACGTCTGGATTTTCTTATTCAGGAAATCAACCGCGAGGTCAACACGATAGGCTCAAAGGCACAGGATATAAATATCGCTAAAATTGTGGTGACGCTCAAGGGTGAGATAGAAAAGCTCAGAGAACAGATACAGAATATAGAATAAATGTTTTTGAAGAAGGATTTGATGGCATTATGAAATTAATCAACATAGGCTTCGGAAATATGGTTAATGCCGACAGAGTGGTGGCTGTTGTAAGCCCCGAGTCGGCACCGATAAAGCGAATAATTCATGAAGCGGAGGAAAAGGGCATACTTATAAACGCCACATACGGCAGACGTACACGTGCGGTTATAGTTACCGATTCCGAGCATGTTATTCTTTCGTCAATACAGCCGGAAACGGTTGCCGGAAGAATGGGAGGAGATGAGATTATAAATGAGTAGAGGACTGCTGTTTGTAATGTCCGGTCCGTCGGGTGCCGGAAAGGGTACGATATGCGAGGAGCTTTTGAAAAGAGAGGATTTGTTCCTTTCAATTTCAAGTACAACCCGTGAAAAAAGAAAGGGCGAGACGGACGGTGTAACGTATAATTACGTTACCGCATCCGAGTTTGAAAGCATGATAAGCAACGGCGAAATGCTTGAATATGCAATGTACGGCGGAAATTATTACGGAACACCGAAGAAAACGGTGGAGGAAATGCTCGAGGCAGGAAAAAATGTTCTGCTCGAGATAGAGCCGCAGGGTGCATTAAAGGTTAAAAATAAGATGAGCGAAGCAAATCTTATCTTTATCGTGCCGCCGTCAATGGCTGAACTGAAAAAGCGTCTTATCGAACGCGGCAGGGAAACCGAGGAACAGATAAAGGAAAGGCTCGAGACCTCGCGCTGGGAATTTAAGCAGAGTGAAAAATATGACTATATCGTTGTAAATGATGATTTGGAGCGATGCGTTGGCGAGGTTTGCGCCATTGTGCATGAAAGAGCCGAAAAACGCAGCTTTATAGATAAATTATTAAACGAAGAGTATTAATTGGAGGAATGTTATTATGATGGTACAACCCGGAATTACAAAGCTTGATAAATGTGTGGACAGCCGTTACACGCTTGTTGTTATGGCTGCAAAGCGCGCACGCATGCTGGGTAAGGCAATGCATGCCGGTCTGACCGACAACAACGGCGAAAAGCCGGTAAGCACTGCGGTTGAGGAAATTGCGGACGGACGTGTGGGATATGTGCGCTCGGAGGAAATCAGACGTGCACGCGAATGGGAAGAAGAAAAGATAGCCGCTATTCAGATGCTCAACGAAAATGAAGAGACGAATACAGCCGAAACGGCTGCTGATGCGGCTGAAACGGAAGCCGATGCCGAAGCGGTGGCAGATACGGCTGAAACCGAACAGGCGGCAGAGGATACGGAAAACGGCGAAGAGGAATAAGTCATTTCGGAAAGGCGGATTTGACGGTTGATTGCACAGGTTATTGTAGACCACCGCTCAAAGGCGGTAGACAGGCTTTTTGATTATCTGATACCTGAAAATTTAACTGAAAAAATCGGTGTAGGTACAAGGGTTCTTGTGCCTTTTTCCGCAGGAAACAATGTTGTTGCCGGATACTGCGTGGGAATTACCGAAAGCAGTGACAGCACCAAGCTTAAATCCATAGTCAGAACGGTGGACGATGTTCCGGCTTTTGACGATAAAATGCTTGAGCTTATAGAGTACATGCATGAACGGTATCTTGCCATGTATCTTGATTTGATTCATACCGTGGTGCCGTCGGGTACGGAGCTTAAAAGCCATGAATGGATTGTTGTGAAGGAGCTCTCGGAGGAACGCTCAGAGCTGAGAAAGCAGATTATATCCTGCCTGCTTGATAACGGCGGAGGTATGGAAACGGAAGCGTTAAATGCCGCAATGGGCAGAGACGTAAAAACACAGGTACGAGAAATGGTTAAAAAGGGTGTTCTTGAAAAGGAGTACCGCCATTCGCGCGAGGTGCATGATAAGACTATCCGTGCCGTAAGGCTTTTAATATCCCCGGAACAGGCGGCGGATGAAATTTTAAAGCTTGAAAAAAAAGCGCCCGTTCAGGCAAAAATGCTTGAAATCCTGCGTGTAAACGATTTTATAGCCGTGTCCGACCTTAAACAGTTCGCCGGAGGCTCCGGCAATGCTGTAGCGTCATTGTGCAAAAAAGGCTTTGCAGGTCTGTTTGAACTGACAGTCGAAAGAAATCCGCTTTCGGATAAAAAGGTAAAGACTTCAAAACCGTGCAGCCTTACATCGGAACAGCAGACGGCAGTGGACGCGGTATGCGCCGCTGTTGATGACGAGCGTTACAAAGCGTTTTTGCTGCACGGTGTGACAGGCAGCGGAAAAACGGAAGTGTTTATGCAGTCGATTGCACATGTTCTGGAAAAGGGGAAAACGGCGCTGGTGCTTGTCCCCGAAATTTCGCTCACTCCGCAGATGGTGTCGCGCTTTCTGGCAAGATTCGGCGAACGGATAGCCGTTTTGCACAGCGGATTGTCACTCGGCGAGAGATATGACGAATGGAAACGCATACAAAGCGGCGGAGCGGATATAGTAATAGGTGCAAGGTCTGCTGTTTTTGCACCGCTTAAAAATATAGGAATAATTATAATAGACGAGGAACATTCGGATACGTATAAATCGGAAATGTCACCGAGGTATGATGCCAAGGAGGCGGCGGAATTCCGCGCAAAGCAATACGGAGCCGTGCTGCTTTCGGCATCGGCGACTCCGTCGGTGCAAAGCTATTTCAAAGCCGGTAACGGCGATATGACGCTGCTCACCATGAAGCACAGGTACAACAATAACAAAATGCCCGATATGCGTATAGTTGATATGCGCGAGGAGCTGGCTCAGGGAAACAGGAGTATGTTTTCACGTGCATTAAGCGAGGAAATAAAGAAAAATCTCGAAAGCGGCGAGCAGACAATTCTGTTTCTCAACAGGCGCGGATTTTCAACGTTTGTTTCGTGCAGAAGCTGCGGATTTACGGCGGAATGTCCGAATTGCAGCATATCGCTCACATATCATAAATACGGAAATATACTGAAATGCCATTACTGCGGCTACAGTATTCCGAACTACAGAAGCTGTCCGCAGTGCGGCAGCAGATATATACGGTATTTCGGAGGCGGAACACAGCGTGTTGAAACCGAAATCCAAAAGCTTTTCCCCGGTATAACCACAATCCGAATGGACGTTGACACGACCGGGCGGAAGCAATCGCATGAAAAAATACTTGAAAAATTTGAAAAAGAAAAAATAAATGTCCTCATAGGTACACAGATGGTATCAAAGGGACTTGACTTTGAAAATGTCACGCTGGTGGGCGTTGTAAGCGCCGACACCATGCTTCATATAAATGATTACAGAAGTGCGGAGCGTACCTTTGCAATGCTTGAACAGGTTACGGGCAGAGCAGGCAGAGGCAGCAAAAAGGGAAGAGCCGTTGTGCAGACCTACAGCCCCGAGTCGGAGGCGATAGTGTATGCCGAGGCGCATGATTACGAAAGCTTTTGCCGCACGGAAACGGAGCGCCGGGAGCTGATGTGGTATCCGCCTTTCTCGGAGATAGTAAGCATAATGTTTTCGGGAGGCTCGGAGTCGCTTGTACCGCAGGCGGCAAGGTTTTTTCTGAAGCTTTTGGGAAAGCCGTCCGAAATGGGGCAGAGAGTACAGATTTTGGGCCCCGTTCCGGCAGCGGTATCAAAGGTGAAAAATAAGTACCGCTGGCAGCTTCTTATAAAATGCGAAAAGAGCGACAGGCTTAATCCGCTTTTGAAAAATGCCTGCGCAGAATGTGAAAAAAACAAAAATTACCGTACAGTTTCGGTTATAGTGGATAAAAATCCCAATATGGTTTATTAGAAAGAAGGTCTTTAAATGGCTATCAGAGAAATTCGCCTTAAAGGTGATGAAATTCTGTATAAAAAATGCAAGGAAGTAACAAAATTCGATAAAAAGCTGCATATTCTGCTTGATGATATGTACGATACCATGAAAGAGCATGACGGAGTGGGTCTTGCCGCTCCGCAGGTGGGAATTTTAAAGCGTGCCGTGGTTATTGATACGGGCGAGGGCAGAATAGAGCTTATAAATCCCGTTATAATTAAGGAAAGCGGTTCACAGGTCGGTTCGGAGGGCTGTTTAAGCGTACCGAAGGTATTCGGCGAGGTGGAACGTCCCATGAATGTGACGGTACGCGCACAGGACAGAGACGGCAACTGGTTCGAAAAAGACGGCGAGGCTCTTACGGCGCGTGCATTCTGTCACGAAATAGAGCATCTGGACGGAAAGCTGTTCCTTGACAGGGTAACAAAATTCATTGATTGATTTGCGGAGGTTCCTATGAGAATACTTTTTATGGGTACGCCCGATTTTGCGTCGGAAACGCTTAATGCGATGGTGAGTGCCGGACTGGACGTGAGAGCGGCGGTTTCACAGCCCGATAAACCGAAAGGCAGAGGACACAAGCTTATGCCGACCGATGTTAAAACGGCGGCGCAAGCGGCGGACATTCCCGTGTATCAGCCGCAGAGCCTTAAAAATAACGAGCTTATGCCGCTGCTTGACGAAATAAAGCCGGAGCTTATAGTTGTTGCGGCTTACGGGAAAATACTGCCCGAATATATAATTAATTATCCGAAATACGGCTGTATAAACGTGCATGCGTCATTGCTGCCGAAATACAGAGGCGCCGCGCCCATTCAAAGAGCAATCATAGACGGCGAAAGTGAAACGGGCGTAACGATAATGCAGATGGATAAGGGACTCGATACGGGTGATATGCTTATGAGCGTAAAAACGCGGATAGGCAGATACGAAACCGCTGGCGAGCTTTTTGACAGACTTGCCGTAATGGGCGGAGAGCTGCTTGTAAAAGCCGTTCATGCAATAGAAAGCGGAAATATAAATCCCGTTAAGCAGAATGACAGTGAGCATACATATGCGCCGATGCTTTCCAAGGCAGATGGAAAAATCGACTGGACAAAGAGCGCATATGAAATATCAAAGCTCATATGCGGAATGAATCCGTGGCCCGTGGCATATACCGAATATAACGGAGAGCCTTTGAAAATCACGGAGGCGTATGCGGACGGGGAAAATGCTTCCGACGGCATGCCGGGAGAAATAATCTCCCTTGAAAAGGGAAAAGGGTTAAGGATAGTGACCGGAAAAGGCACGCTTTACGTAAAAACCGCGCAGTTTTCCGGCAGCAAACGTATGAATGTTGAGGATTATGCAAGAGGACATGAAATAAAAATCGGAACGGTGCTTAAATAGTACCGTGTGCTGCATGCACGGAAAGGAAATTGTTATGGGAATGTACGGATATGGGTTCTTTGACCCGACCTATATATTGGTTATAATAGGACTTATAATTACGCTTATAGCGTCCGGGAACGTAAAGACAACATTCGCTAAATTCAATAAGGTTTTAAGCAGACGCGGACTCACCGGAGCAGATGCCGCAAGAAAAATACTCGATGCAAACGGACTTTATAATGTTAGGATAGAGCATGTGGCAGGGAATCTTTCCGACCACTTCGATCCGAGAAATTCGGTAATACGTCTTTCCGATTCGACCTATAATTCCACGTCCGTGGCGGCAATCGGTGTTGCGGCGCATGAATGCGGCCATGCCGTACAGCATCAGGTCGGATATGTGCCGATAAAGGTCAGAAACGGGATAGTACCGTTTGTAAATATATGCAACTATGCATCGCTGCCGCTTATCATAATCGGCATGATTATGGGCAGCCGCGGCTATAACATTGCAATGCTCGGAGTTATTTTATTCTGTGCGGTGCTGGTTTTCCAGATAGTTACACTGCCTACGGAATTTAACGCAAGCTCACGTGCCTTAAAAACACTGGAGGGCATGAACATGCTTGACAGTGACGAGCTTACCGGTGCAAGAAAAGTACTTGGTGCGGCGGCAATGACCTATGTTGCGGCTGTGGCTTCAACGGCATTGCAGGTGTTAAGACTGTTTCTGATAGTACAGAATTCATCCGATCGGAGGAGACGATGAATATACGCGAAGCGGCGCTCAAAGCGCTGTATGACATAGAGTATAACGGCAGCTATTCAAATATGGCGGTGAAAAATACTCTCGGCGGCAGGGATATTTCAAAGCAGGATAAGGCACTGTTTACCGCACTGGTTTACGGTGTTACCGATAAACGTATTACGCTTGATTACTATATATCCCGCCTTTCAAAAATAAAGCTTAAAAAAATCTCAAAATATATTCTGCTTATTCTGCGTATGGGAATATATCAGATTGTTTTTATGGATAAAATCCCCGTCAGTGCGGCGGTGAACGAAAGCGTAAAGCTTGCAAAAAGATACGGTCACGGTGCATCTGCGGGATTTGTAAACGGCGTTTTAAGAAGTGCGGCATCAAAAACGGTGGATTACCCTGAGGAAAAAAACGAATATTTGTCTGTTAAATACTCGTTTCCTCTGTGGCTGTGCGACAGATGGATTGATGAATTCGGATTTGGGTTTACCGAAAGCATGATGCAGGCATTTGAAGAAAACAAACACATAACCTTACGCGCAAATTCGCTTAAAACAACCGCCTCCGAGCTTGCCGGTATGCTTGTAAAATCGGGTATAACGGCAGAGGTAAAGGATGGTGCTGTAGTAACCGGCGGATTTGATATAGAAAATAATTCATTGTATAAAGAAGGATTTTTTACCGTTCAGGATACTGCGGCAATGCAGGCGGCAAAGGTGCTTGCTCCGCAAAGCGGCGAGTTTATAATCGATATGTGCGCCGCTCCCGGAGGAAAAACAACGCACATTGCGGAGCTTATGAAAAATTCGGGCAAAATTCTTGCGTTTGATATACATGCCCATAAGACGGAGCTTATCAAAAAAAATGCCGCAAGGCTCGGGATTGGCATAATAGAGGTACATGAAAAGGACGCATCGGTATTTGATAAATCGCTTGAAAATACGGCGGACAGAGTGCTGTGCGACGTTCCCTGCTCCGGTCTCGGAGTAATCGGCAGAAAGCCGGATATAAAGCGCTGTGAGGACAGGTCGGCGGAAATTACGGCACTGCAAACAAAAATTCTTGAAAACGGCACAAAATACCTCAAAGACGGAGGTGTGCTGGTATATTCGACCTGCACCGTGGAAAAATGCGAGAATGAGGAAGTAATAAACAAATTTATGAAAAACAACGGCGGATTTGAAAAAATGTATGAAAAAGCGTTCTATCCGCATATTGATAAAACAGACGGATTTTATATCTGCAAATTAAGAAAAACAAGGTAACGGCATGATTGATTTAAAGGATTTTGAATATGAGGAGCTATCGGAGTTTTTAAAGGAAAACGGTGAAAAGCCGTTTCGTACCGAACAGATTTTCTCGTGGCTGCACAAGGGTGTGACCTCGTATGAGGAAATGCGTAATCTTCCGAAAACGCTTATTGAAAAGCTGAATAAAATAAGCCGTGTTTCCGCGCTTGAAATAAAGGAAAAATATGTTTCCAAGCTTGACGGCACAGTAAAATACCTGTTTGAGCTGCCGGACGGAAACTGCATAGAAAGCGTTGTTATGCGGTATCATCACGGACTTACGATTTGTATTTCATCACAGGTCGGCTGCCGCATGGGATGCCGATTCTGCGCCTCTACAATCGGAGGACTTTACAGAAGCCTTACACCGGGCGAAATCATAAATCAGGTCATTTTTGCGCAGAAGGACATAGGCGAGCGCATTTCAAATATTGTAATAATGGGAATAGGAGAGCCGCTTGACAATTATGATAACATAGTAAAATTTCTGCATAACGTAAACCATGAAAAAGGGCTTAACATAGGCTACAGACACATCACGCTGTCAAGCTGCGGAGTCGTTCCGGGAATATATAAGCTTGCGGAGGAAAATCTGCCGATTACGCTTACAATTTCGCTGCATGCTCCGAATGACGGAATACGGGATAAAATAATGCCGGTAAATCACAAATGGAAAATAGATGAGCTAATGGCGGCATGCGGTGCGTATCTGAAGAAAACGGGTAGACGCATAAGCTTTGAATACTCGCTTATCCACGGTGTAAACGACAGCTTGGAAAACGCGGATGAGCTTGCGGCGCTTGTTAAAAAGCTTCATGCACATGTAAACTTAATTCCCGTAAATTACGTTAAGGAACGCGGCTATAAAAAAGGAACACATGAGGAAATAAAAGCCTTCGCCGAAAGGCTTAATCAAAAGGGAATAAATGCAACCGTGCGGCGCGAGCTGGGAAGCGATATTTCGGCGTCATGCGGTCAGCTTAGGAAAAAAACGCTTTAATGCGGTAATGATAAAATCAAATCCGGGGGTGATATGATGCAGTTCGGCGCAGTAACCGATATAGGTATGTGCAGGAAAATAAACGAGGATAATTATTATGTTACGGCTAAAGGTGATTTCCCGTATGCCATTGTTGCGGACGGCATGGGAGGTCATAAGGCAGGCGAGATTGCCAGCATGATGGTGATTGACGTTATAAAAAATCAGCTTGAAAACAAGCTTGACAAAAGTCATGATTATGTGGAAACAGGCGAAACTGTACGTCAGGCATTTATAGCGGCAAACAGCATAATATACAAATACTCGGAAAACCATTACAAAATAATGGGTAT
>CAJKHT010000081.1 GCA_905199755.1 uncultured Eubacteriales bacterium
GAACGCTAGCCTGTCACGCTAGAGGTCGTGAGTTCGAGCCTCATCCGGATCGCCAGTATGAAAAACTGAGGACAAACGTCCTCAGTTTTTTGTATAGAAAAATAAAAGGAGAATTTACAATGACAGGAAAGAAAGAATGGATAATACCCGACGGATTTATGAATAATACGAAAAGCGGTGAATTTTGCAGCCATGAGGCGGTATGCGTTTTGAATATATCGGGCAAAAAGGCATCAATTAAGCTGACAGCCTATTTTGAAGACAGAGAGCCGCTTACCGGATTTGAAACGGAATGTGAAAATAACAGAACAAAACATATACGTCTCGATAAACTGAAGTCAAAGGACGGAAAAAGTATACCGTTCGGGGAGTCGTATGCGATATTGGTGGAAAGTGATGAACCTATAATAGTTCAGCACAGCAGAATGGACGTAAGCAGCAGCGATATGGCGCTGATGACAACGATTGCTTATTGAATGAACACTCTCTTAATTTAAAACAGTCCCTTTATTTGGCTTAATTTTACCTATTAAAATATAAAACAACCCTCTTAAGCTCGGCAATGACGGAACAGGAAGCTATAAACAGAACAAGTCTATTGACTATTCCTTTGTGATAGATAATTTTATGGTTACAAGCTCACTTCGTACAGAGGACGAAATCAAGTATCTTAATGAGTCTCAGCCTGCGCCGATACAGAACTATGATGTCACAATCAAAAGCGTAAACGCGGCAAATGTTCCTGCGGACGGATATATGAATTTTAATATTTATACACTGGGAACGGCGGGAAGCGTGGTGAAAAGTACCGAATTTGATATAAATTACGATACCGGATTGCTTACATATGACCGTGCGCAGTTTAACAATGCAACGGTAACAGAGCCTGAAAAGGGACATCTTCATATTGTTACCTCAAAAGCTCCGTCAAGTGAGGATATTAAAAAATATTCCGAAACCAGAATTACCCAGCTTGTGTTCCGCACGGCAGATGTCAGCGAAACAACAGCCGCAAATCTGGCTTTGTCAAACGGAGCGGCTTACGGAGCGGACGGAAATGTGCTTGAAAATGTAAAGCAACATCAACGGGACTTGTAACAATTCCCGAGTGCGGATACGCAAAAGCACTCCTGTGGGACAATAGCATGCGGCCGATAAAATAAAGCACTTCACAAATTACAATATATATTTAAAGGGGACTGTTCAAAAAAACAGTCCCCTTTAAACAGCATGTACTTTATACAACGTATTTTTGAATGTAACCTTGTATATAATCAGTATTATACATTGCTCCGGCGGATTTTTCAAGCGGTAATTTCTGTATTGCTTTTTTTGTTTGGGCAAAATAACCAAAAATAGGCTATTCAAAGGAAAAAAAATATTGCATAAATTTTTGAAAATATAGTGACAAAAAACGAAAAACATGCTATAATTATAAATGTATATTTGTAATACTTTATGTTAACATAAAAGGAGAGCGCAGAAGAATGAAAAGAATAATTAGTGCATTGACGGCTGCAATTATGGCATTGTGCACGGTGAGCGTGTTTGCGGCGTCAAATTCAAAGGTTGAAATTAAAAATGATTCCGATACGGTTAAATATGAATATTCGTCCGATATGTCGGACGAAACCGTTACCGATATAAATAAGCTTTTCAAAAAAGTGGGAAATCTGAACGAGAATGTGTCTGAGGTGGTTCAGAATTTTACGGTTACAAGCAGCATTTCATCAGGCGGTGCAATATCATTCGGTCTGAGAATCTCGGGAGATGAAGCCGCACTTACATATTTTAATGTTAAGGTTGAGGATTCAAACGGAAATATATTATCCGAAACAGCGGCATCTTCAGAGGGAATAGAAACCGATAAAGACAACAATTCGGTGAAAAACCTCGATTTGGGTGTATTTAACAATCAGTTCACAAAGGAAACAAAAAATTATAAAATCAGCGTTTCGGTTCCCGACGGTACAACAGCAGAGCAGCGCGCGGCAATCAGAGATGAGATAAACTGGAGCGCGGTATCTGTTCCCGTTAAGGACGATACGGTTTCGGACAATGTACCCACCGCAACTCCCGTATCGGCAACAGCGGCACCGACTGTATCTCCGGCAGCGCAGACTCCGTCCGCAACGGCGGCTCCGGCAGCGGAAAAGGATACAAAGGGTGTAAAGTATGTCGGAAAGGACAAGGATATAGTTCCCGGTAAATATACAATAACGGGCAACGGAACGGTAAAGCTTTATGACAGCAAGGATACTTTAAAGAAAAATATCAAGCTGACAGACGGAAGCTCGTCATCTGTGGACGGCATAGAAAGCTATGTGCTTGATTTGGCAGAGGGTGACAGAATAGAGATTTCCGATAAAATAAATCTTAAGCCGTATTCGGAGACTTCTGCGTCACCGAAAGCAACCGCTTCACCAAAGGCAAAGGCAAAGGCGGCTACACCGAAACCGACATCAGCAGCAAAAACGGCAGACAAGACAAACCCGAAAACGGGTGATGTTGCTCCCGTAGCGGCTGTTGCGGGCTTGGCAATTGCAGCGCTGGGTGTATATATGTACATTGAGTATACAAAGAGAAAGAAAAACTAAATAATCAGCATATATCCAATATAAGAAAATATCAGAAAGGATGCGGTGTCATTGAAGCGAATGAAAATGATTATCCAAATCCTTTCTTTTTTGATTTTTTTAGGCTGTGCCGTATATTTGGGAAATTATATATATAAAAATTATACCGCGCAAAAGGATATTAATGTGCTGCGCCGTTCGGTTGATACTGCCGATAAGAAGTCCGCAGCCGATAATGATAAAAAAACGGCATATATGCCGAACGGTATGCTTGAAAAATATTATTCGCTGTACAAGAAAAATAACGATATGGTTGGCTGGGTAAAAATAGACGGTACGGAAATCAATTACCCGGTTATGTATGTGAATAACAGTAACGAATTTTATCTGCACCGAAATTTTGAAAGGGAATACAGTGACAGCGGACTGCCGTTTATGGATAAGGATTGCAATCTGGCAAAGCCCGGTGATAATCTGATAATTTATGCGCATAACATGCGAAACGGCTCAATGTTTGCATCGCTCTTAAAATACGATGACAAAGCTTTTCTCGATGAACACAGCGAGATTTGCTTTGATACGATGTACAGTGAGGGAAAATACAGGATTATTTCGGTTTTCAAAACTCAGGTCGGAGCGAAAAACGAGTTTAAATATTATAATTTTACGGATTCGCAATCCCGTGCGGATTTTGAAAATTATGTATCGGCAGCAAAGCGCTTGTCAATACATGATATTGATGCATCGGCAGAATACGGCGATAAGCTTCTTACTCTTTCAACCTGTTCATATAACAGGAAAAATGAGCGGTATGTCGTTGTGGCAAAGAAAATAAAGTAAAAATTTAATGTAATACTTGAAAATATTGTGAGTACGTATTATAATTATATATTATACAGTCTGCCTTACGAGAGGGGAAATATATTAAATGGAAGAAATAATGCAGGACGTTTCAAAAGCACACAGAATAGTGGTAAAGGTGGGAACGTCGACGCTGACATATCCTACGGGAAAAATGAATTTAAAGCGTATAGACCGTCTGGCAATGATATTGTCGGATTTAAGAAATCAGGGCAAGGAAATTATACTTGTTTCATCGGGCGCAATAGGCATAGCGGTCGGCAAGCTGGGACTAAAGGAGCGCCCGTCCGATACAAAAATGAAACAGGCTGCGGCGGCTGTCGGACAGTGCGAGCTGATGTATCTTTATGATAAAATGTTTTCGGAATATAATAATACCGTTGCGCAGATTCTTATTACAAGAGAGGATATTTCCATACCGCGCCGTAAGCGTAATATGCAGAATACTTTTTCTCAGCTTCTGGAAATAGGCATAATCCCGATTGTAAACGAGAATGATACGATAGCGGTAGATGAAATTGAAATCGGTGATAATGATACGCTTTCGGCGGTGGTTGCTGATTTGATAGATGCAGATTTATTGGTTTTGTTTTCCGATATAGACGGACTCTATGATGATGATCCGCATAAAAATCCGGATGCAAAGCTTATATCGGCGGTTTATGATGTTGAAAGCGTGCGCCGTCTTGCGGGCGGAGCAGGTACAAATCTCGGAACGGGTGGCATGGTTACAAAGCTGGATGCGGCAAAGCGTGCTACCGAGGCAGGTATACATATGGTAATAGCAAACGGTAATGACATAGATGCGTTATATAAGCTCCTGGACGGAGAAACGGTCGGGACGCTGTTTGTTTCAAAAAATTTTGCGGAGCACGGAGGTACCATAAATGACTGAGGAGCTGAGAATAAAAGGCGAACAGGCGCGTGAAGCATCATATAAGCTTGTGAATATAGGCACAACAATAAAAAATGCCGCATTAAAAAATATAGCGCAGGCATTGCGTGAAAATGCCTGTGATATAATATCGGCAAATAATATTGACATAGAAAATGCAAGGAAAAAAGGTACGCGTGAAGCCATGATTGACCGCCTGACGCTCACAAAGGAACGCATAGACGATATTGCGGACGGTGTTTTGCAGGTTATGGCGCTTAATGATCCTATCGGCGAAGTAATTAAAATGTGGACGCGTCCGAACGGACTTAACATAGGTCAGAAAAGAGTTCCCATGGGGGTTATTGCGATAATTTACGAGGCACGCCCGAATGTGACGGTTGATGCGGCGGTGCTGTGCCTTAAAACCTCAAATGCATGTATTCTGCGCGGCGGAAGTGAAGCTATAAATTCCAATACGGCAATAATGAGAGTTATGCAAAAGGCGGCATATGCTGCCGGCATACCCGAGGGGGCGCTTAATATTGTTGAAGATACAAGCCGTGAAACGGCCGCGGAGCTGATGAAAATGAACGGCTATATAGATATGCTTATACCACGCGGCGGAAAAGGTCTGATAAAAAGCGTTGTGGAAAATGCAACGGTGCCGGTGGTTGAAACGGCAGCCGGAAACTGTCATGTGTATGTTGATAAAGATGCGGATCAGGATATGGCGGTGAAAATCGTTATGAATGCAAAGGTGCAGCGTCCGTCCGTGTGCAATGCGGCGGAAACCTTGCTTGTGGATGAAAAAATTGCGGACAGCTTTATTCCGCGCATATTTGATGAGCTTAAGAAAAGGAATGTGGAAATACGTGCGGACGAAAAATCGGCGGCTATATATCCCGATGTGAAAAAAGCTGATGATGAGGATTATTACACGGAATATAATGACTACATTTTAGCGGTAAAGCTTGTAGACGGAGTTGACGAAGCAATACGGCATATAAATAAATACAACACAAAGCATTCGGAGGCAATTGTCACCAATAATTACGAAGCTGCGCAAAAATTCCTTAATGAGGTTGATGCGGCTGCGGTATATGTAAATGCTTCAACGCGTTTTACGGACGGATTCGAATTCGGATTCGGAGCTGAAATAGGAATAAGTACGCAGAAAATGCATGCGCGCGGGCCTATGGGGCTTGAAGCGCTTACATCAATCAAGTATATAATTTACGGAGACGGTCAGATAAGAGAATAAAAGCATAAAGAGAGCCGCGGCGGAAAAAATTGCGTTAAGGCTCTTTTGATTTCGGAAAATAAGCACTGAAAGGACGATAACAAACTTGAAACCAAAACTGGAAACGGTATTTCCTCAGATTGCCGATGAGGAAATAAAGGATTTGATAATCGAAAAAATTACAATGTCTAAAAACAGACGCAAGGTGAAGCTGACTTTTGAAGCAGGAACATCAAGGTATCTGATGGATAAGGCATGCGGTGAAATAAAGAGAATCTGCAAGCTTGCCGATGCAGTGGCGGAAGCGGAGAAAAGTGCGGACCGTGAGGAAAACAATATAATGATGTTTGAGGTCAGCGAGCTGACGGATACCGTGCAGGAGACGGGAGAGGAGATTTCCGATAAAAACGTGGTCGGCAGGGCGAATATATCGGAGGTACTCTACGGCAAGCCTATAAGGGGTGACATTGTATCAATTTCATCAATCGGTGAAAACTCGGGCAGAGTGATTTTATCGGGAAAGGTTTTTAGTGCCGATGAACGTGAAATCACCTCCAAAAAAACGGGAAAAGAATTTCATCTTGTGACAATGGACGTTACGGATATGAACGATTCAATTACCGTGAAAATGTTTGTCACCAAAAAAGAGGACGATTTCGCATTTTCAAACTTTTTCGGAAAAATAAAAAAAGGTATAAAATCGGGCGGAATATATATCGCATGCCGCGGAAAAGCACAGTATGACGATTATGCAAAAGAGGTCATTGTTATGGCAAATGATATTGCGGAGGTCAGCACTCCGCCTGTCAGACAGGACAATGAGCCGGTAAAGCGCGTGGAGCTGCATATGCATACACAGATGTCCATGATGGACGCTGTGTCATCAACGAGTGATTTAATCGGCAGGGCAATATATTGGGGACATAAGGCAATAGCACTTACGGATCACGGCGTTGTTCAGTCATATCCCGACGCAATGAAGGCATCGGGACTTAATTCAAAAATAAAGGTGCTGTACGGTGTTGAGGGGTATCTTATAGATGACAGCAAGAAAATTATTTATGACGGTGAGCTTGCAAAGGACGCGGACATCAATTCGTCATTTGTTGTTTTTGACCTTGAAACAACGGGACTGGATAATAAAACCTGCGGAATAACCGAAATAGGTGCGGTTAAAATTGAAAACGGAAAAATAACGGATAAATGGTCAAGCTTTGTTAATCCCGAAATGCCTATTCCCGAAAAAATAGTCGGAATTACAGGTATAACGGATAAAATGGTTGAGGATGCACCTACCATCGAGGAGCAGATGGACAGCTTTAAGGAGTTTTGCAAGGGTTGTATTATGGTGGCGCATAATGCGGAATTTGACATCGGCTTCATGAAAGAAAAGGCACGAAAAATGGGAACGGATTTTACATTCCCGTATATGGATACGCTCACTCTTGCGCGTGCGCTCTATCCCGAATTGCCGAATCACAAGCTTGATACGCTTACAAAGCATCTTAATATAATACTTGAAAATCATCACCGTGCCGTAGACGATGCAAAGGCGACGGCGGATATTTTTGTAAAAATGCTTGAAAAGCTTAAGGAAATCGATAAAACCCGGCTTGTGACATTGAATAAGGAATTTAACCTCCGTCTTACAGCGAAGAAAAACAAGGCATACCACATAATAATACTTGCTGAAAATCTTACGGGAATACGGCATATATACGAGCTTGTATCGGAATCACATTTAAGCTATTTCTGGCGTACACCGCGTATTCCGCGCAGTCTGCTGGAGGAAAAGCGTGACGGTCTTATTCTGGGTACGGCATGTGAGGCAGGGGAGTTTTTCCGCGCAATGGTGCATGGTGCGGATGATGAAGAGCTGAAAAGAATTGCCGATTTTTACGATTATCTTGAAATACAGCCGATAGGGAATAACGCATATATGAAAGAGTCCGATGATTTCCCGAATGTAAATACCGATGAGGATTTAAGAAACCTCAACAGACGTATCGTAGAACTGGGGGAAAAATTCCAAAAGCCCGTGTGCGCTACCTGTGACGTGCATTTTCTCGACAAAGAGGGAGCGGACTACAGAAAAATCCTTATGCATTATAAAGGCTTTAAGGACGCGGATAAGCAGGCGCCGCTGTATTTAAGAACCACAAAGGAAATGCTTGACGAATTTGCATATCTTGGCAAGGAAAAAGCATATGAGGTGGTTGTAACAAACACAAATATGATTGCGGACCGGATTGAAGATGTGCGCCCGATTCCGGAGGAAAAATGTCCGCCTGTGGTAGAGGGAGCAAAGGACGCAATCGTAAACGATTCACATAAAAAAGCAAAAGAAATCTACGGTGATCCGCTGCCCGAGGAGGTACAGAAGCGTCTGGATAAGGAGCTATATTCGATAACCACCTACGGCTTTTCGGTTATGTACAGAATTGCACAGGAGCTTGTGCGGAAATCTCTGTCGGACGGGTATCTGGTTGGTTCAAGAGGCTCTGTCGGTTCATCGTTTGTGGCGTATCTGTCCGATATTACGGAGGTTAATTCGCTGCCGGCGCACTATATATGCCCTAACTGCAAGAATGTTGAGTTTGTCGGAAGTGACACGGGTATATCCGGCTGCGACCTGCCGGAAAAGGTGTGCCCGAAATGCGGTACACAGTATAACCGTGACGGTCATGATATTCCGTTTGAGACATTTTTGGGATTTAAGGGCGATAAAGAGCCTGATATTGACCTTAACTTTTCGGGTGAGTATCAGCCTGTTATTCATAAATACACGGAAACATTTTTCGGAGAGGGATTTGTGTTCCGTGCGGGTACGATAGGTACGGTTGCCGAAAAAACGGCATACGGATATGTTTTAAAGTACTGTGAAGATAAGGGAATAAAAATGCGTAAGGCTGAAATGGCGCGCCTTGCGGCAGGCTGTGTAGGTGTAAAGCGGACATCGGGACAGCATCCCGGCGGTATAATCGTTGTGCCGTATACGAACAGCATACATGAATTCTGCCCTGTTCAGCACCCGGCGGACGATGCAAATTCGACTATATTTACAACACATTTTGACTACCATTCGATTGACCAGAACCTGCTTAAGCTTGACGAGCTCGGACACGACGATCCTACCGTTATAAGAATGCTGGAGGACTTGACGGGAGTAAATGCGCGTGAAATATCTCTGGGTGATAAAAAGACGCTCAGTCTGTTTACGTCAAATGAAGCACTCGGCTTGAATGATGATATAGGTACGCCGCTGGGAACATACGGAATACCCGAATTCGGTACGAAATTTGTGCGCCAGATGCTTGAAGATACAAAGCCCACAAAATTTTCGGAGCTTGTAAGAATTTCGGGACTTTCGCACGGTACGGACGTATGGCTCGGCAATGCACAGGATTTGATACGTCAGGGACTGACGGATTTGTCACATTCCATATGTGCACGTGACGATATTATGATTTATCTTATCTCTGCCGGAGTTGAGGCGGGACATTCGTTTAAAATCATGGAAAGCGTGCGAAAGGGAAAAGGCTTGAAGCCAGAGGACGAGGAGGCGATGCGTGCCGCAAATGTCCCCGAATGGTATATAGAGTCGTGTAAAAAAATCAAATACATGTTCCCGAAAGCTCATGCCGTTGCATATGTTACCATGGCATTCAGAATTGCATGGTTTAAGGTATATTATCCCGTGGCATTTTATATAGCGTATTTTTCGGTGCGTGCCGATGATTTCGACGCATCGCTGATGACAAAGGGAAAGTCGGTTGCACGTGAAGCGCTGAATGATATTCTAAAGCGAAAGAAAGAGGGAACAAGCACCCCGAAAGAAGAAGGACTTATTCCCATTCTGGAAATCTGCATTGAAATGTATGCGAGAAATATAGATTTTGAGCCTGTGGATTTGTATAAAAGCCACGCAACGGACTTTAAACCGAGCGGAGAAAACAAAATACTTCCTCCGCTTAATGCACTTCCCGGTATGGGAGATAATGCCGCAAAGGCAATAACCGAGGAACGCGAAAAAGGTCCGTTTAAAACCGTTACGGAGCTAAAGGAACGAACGGGAATTACAAAATCCGTGGCGGATTTGCTTGAACAGTACGGCTGCTTTGACGAATTGCCCGATGCCGACCAGGTAAGTCTGTTTGACTAATGAATGAGCTTATCAAAGAACTCAGCCGTTCCGATGTTGTCGGGACGGTTGTTTCGTTTAAGCAAAAACAGGCAGTCGGGATTTTTTGTTATGATATTTACTCCCTCGTTGCAGGTAAGTGACATAAGAAATCCCAAATCTTTCAGAACATCGGTGCTTTCTTTTGAATATTCCCCGAACGGATAAGCATAAACCGTAGGAGCAAAGCCGGCATTTTGTACACATTCATCTATGTATTTTTGCGTGTCCTCCCGAAATATCCGCTTGTATTCTTCCTTGCTCTCGCCGCTTTTGCGCTTGCTGCCACGCCTGCCGCTGCTGTATTTATGAAAATCATATGAGTGACATGCAATCTCGGCATGGTTGCTTGAGTTCATGTTGAATATATCTATCCAGCGCATGTAACTGTATGTTACGTTTACATCATTGGAGGCGGTGTAATCATCGGTGTATTTGCCCACAGTGCAGAAAATCCCGTGAAAACCGTATTTTTCAAGAATGGGCAGTGCATATTCAAAATTATTGTAGCAGCCGTCATCAAAAGTCAGCATGACAGGTTTTTCGGGCAGCGGCGCGGAGTTTGTGACATAATCAATAAGCTGTGCCGAGGAAACTGCACTGTAACCGCGGCTCTGCAAATATTTCATATCATTTTCGAGAATATCGGGCGTTATAACATACTTTCCGGAAAGCTCGCTGTCTTTCAGAATACTGTGATACATGACAATAGGAAGCTCAATCCCGGTATCAGAGCTTATTGCGGGGACATATGAAAAATTGTGAAGAATAATTGCAAGCACTGCGGCAAGTACTGCGGCGGACGGAATTATAAGCTTGTTGAATTTAAACATAAACAAACACCTCTTATCACATGTATATGACAAGAGGTGTTTGTTTATGTCAGCGCATATTCCATTCTTCTTCGGTATATTCAAGCGTGTTGCCGCTGTTATCGGTCACTGCATAGATTTTTTGCCCGCTGCGCGTGCATTTGAAAACATAATACTTTGATTTGTAAGTGTAGTACGGATAGTCGGTGCAGCGCAGTGTATCAAAAAACGATTTTATATTATTGTATGCCTTATCTACGTTAAAGCTTTCAATCTGTGCTGTGTCGGCATCGGTTTTCTTTGTATCGCATGATATGTCACAGGTGATTTCAACCGAGCGGCTGTCAGCAATCCACTGCACGTCCGCACCGAAGCTTTCAGCAATGATGCGCAGGGGGACATATGTACTGCCGTTGAATATAATCGGCTGTGTTTCGCTTATGTCAATCTCGGTGTAATCATTTTTTATTGTATCGGGCGCGTCCGCAGTCCATTTCCGCATGTGCCACGGCATATTGCCTTTTTGTGTGCGTTTGCGCTTGATTTCCAGTATATCACTGCCTTTTGCGGCAGTTATCATTTGCGTTGTGTCGGAATATAAGGTGAATTCGTCCCAGTATACGTTTGTATTCATGCAGTCAAATGTGCCGCGCAGCGGTACAAAGGTTCTGCCGTTAATAATTGCAGGCGCTTTTGAAAGCTCAATTTTACTTCCGTTCAGATTTATGTGAACATCGGAGCTGAACGGCGATTTGTACGGATTAAAATCGGGTGCCGTGTTTTTTACCATACCGTTGTAAACCTCATGACCGTCATCGGCATAAATGCTTATCCATATATTGTCGACATACAGAGCAAGCGAAACCGTTCCGCTTTCAACTGTGTCATTTCCTCCGTGAGCGTATGCATCATAGGGAAGAACAGCCTCATTAGCGGTCATAGTACCCTGATAAAGCATGTAATCAAATTTTTGCTCTCCGTTTTGAATACGGATAAAGCGTGCATTTATTGTGTCGGCGCTGCAATAATCGATGTTAAGCACCGCATAATCGCTGTCCGAATACGGGGACGATTTCCATTCCCCGATAAATGCTTCGTTGTTAAAGCCTTCTGCCGAGACAGAAACGGCACAAAGCATAAACAATGCAAAGAAAATTCCCAAGAAAAATTTTTTCATTTAAAATTCCCCCGAATATTGAAAGTATATTAAAGCGCCCGAAGTATATTGTAACTTCGGGCGCATAAATTCAAAATGCTGTTCAGGCTTTGTTTACCGAACCGAATAATTCCATCTTTTCTTTTACGATAGTCTTTATTGCCTCGGCACCGGGTGCGAGAAGCTTTCTGGGGTCGAAGCCCTTGCCCTGAAGGTCTTTGCCATCTTCGATATATTTTCTTGTAGCCTCCTGGAAGTAAAGCTGACACTCTGTATTAACGTTTATTTTAGCAACACCCAAAGAAATTGCTTTCTTTATCATGTCGGCAGGAATACCCGTACCGCCATGAAGAACGAGAGGTAAATCACCGATAAGTGCCTTTGTTGCTGCGAGTGCGTCAAAATCAAGACCTTTCCAGTTTTCGGGATATTTGCCGTGAATATTTCCGATACCTGCTGCGAGGAAGTCAACACCCAAATCCGCAATTCTCTTACATTCGTTCGGATCTGCAATTTCGCCAGCACCGATAACACCGTCTTCCTCGCCGCCGATTGAACCTACTTCAGCCTCGATTGACATACCCATGCCGTGAGCAACCGCAACAAGCTCCTTTGTTTTTTCAACGTTTTCGTCGATGGGGAAGTGTGAACCGTCGAACATGATTGATGAAAAACCTGCTTTTATACATTTGTAGCAGCCCTCGTATGTGCCGTGGTCAAGATGAAGAGCAACAGGAACGGTAATTCCCATTTCATCAATCATAGCCGAAACCATAGCCGATACTGTTTTGAATCCCGTCATGTATTTGCCTGCGCCCTCAGAAACACCGAGAATAACGGGAGAATTGTTTTCCTGTGCGGTAGCCAGGATTGACTTTGTCCATTCTAAGTTATTGATGTTAAACTGACCTACTGCATATTTGCCCTCAACGGCCTTTTTTAACATTTCTGTTGCTGAAACTAACATTTCAAAATTCCTCCTAAGAATAAATTAAATAA
>CAJKHT010000082.1 GCA_905199755.1 uncultured Eubacteriales bacterium
TACAATTGAAGCATTGCTTGTACTTCCGTCCGCCGCTGCCAGTCCGTTAAAAGAAACGGTGTATTCCTTATCGGCGTACCAGTTATAAACCGGAGTGATTTTAACACTTGTTCCGCTTGCCTCCGCCTTAAATTCGATCTGCGGAGTAACCGTGATATTTTTTAAAGATGCCCTGCTTACGACTTTATTGAAATTAACGGTAATGCTTTCATCTGTTTTCACATCGGTCTGCGGCGCAAAATCCGTCATTTCAAACGGTGTTTCCCTCTGCTCGGTAGTAAATGAAATTTCACCGCTTGCCGTGTTTGCACCCTCCGCATTTATAACGTCCTTTATTCCGTTATAGCTTACGGTATACAAAGCATTGCTGCGCAGATTTCCGTTAAAGCTTACATCAATGCAGGTCGCATCGGTTTCATTTACCGAAACACTGTATTCGGATTTATCAACCGCTTCTCCGTTTGCTTTCACCGTCAGATTTCCAAGGCTTGTGCTGTCTGCAATTGTGTTAAAGTCCAGCGTCAGCTTTTCCGTGTCGGTCGGAACATCTGCCGCACCGTTTTCTATGCTGCTTCCCGCAAGATACATCGGTACAAGCTTCTGTGCCACAATATCATCTACATATGTAGTCTGCGCTGCGGTTGTATTTTTATTTCCCTGGAACAAAAACTTATCCATCTGCGAAATGTTTACCGCTGCTCCGCCGTTCAGCTCAATCGGAGCATCGGACGCATTTATTCCGTTTATGTAAAGAGTGTATTTATCATTATCGAAAACGAAGTAAATCTGATACCACTTATTTGAAAGCATTTTCAGATTTTTAAACACGTTATTCGAGCCGACACTGGTTATTTTTCCCGAGGTGTCTCCGAATTTCAAAATTGCCGGGTTGGTTTTCTCATTTGCCGCGTCCGAATTATCACGTGCCGCAAACAAATATTTTATGGTATCCTTTTCAAACTTCACCTTTGCTTCAAGGGTATCCGTTTCGCCCTGCGCCACCTTATGAACAGGCTTTGCGCTGTCCAGTGTCGCATAAACCGAACGTGCCGTACCGCTTGGTTTTTCCGTAACGATTTTACATACACCGTCTTCAACGGTAAATGTACTGCCGTCACCCGAGAAAATATTTTTTTCGGCTTCATTGTCAAAATGATATTCATAATAAATACCGTTTTCGTTTTCTGCGGCACAAACACCGTACATAGGCATTGCGGACAGCATTACGGCAGCTGCCAGAACCGCACTTAATTTTTTGAGATTACCTTTTTTCACTTTACCATACTTCCTTTCTTTTTCTTGTTTTTTTCCGATGATAATATCAGCTGCATATCACCCCTTTACCGCACCGACAGTCAATCCCTGTATAAAATACTTCTGAAAGAACGGATATACAATCAGAATAGGCCCTGCCGCTATCATACAAAGCGCCATTCTTACGCTGTCGCTTGGTATTTCTCTTATGGATTCGGCTGCATAGGTATTGCCGTCCGACTCACTGAGCATTTGAATTTTCGAGAGCATGCTCTGCAATAAAAACTGTAAATTTCTTAATTTTTCGTCTGTAATAAACATAAGCGCATTATACCAGTCATTCCAGAAACGGAGCGTGAAAAACAGCGCAATCGTGGCAAGTCCCGGAAGTGACAGGGGCATTACAAGCCTGAACAGGATTATATATTCGCCGGCACCGTCTATTTTTGCCGACTCTATAACAGACGGCGGTATTGACGTTGCGAAAAATGTTCTTAAAATTACAACATACCATGAATTCATAACCCCCGGCAAAATCAGCGCCCATACGGTATTTCCCAGATGCAGTATGCTTGTGCATATCATATACCACGAAACCATACCGCCCGAAAACAGCATTGTAAAAAACGAGATAAACGCAAATGTATTTCTGTATTTAAAATCGTTTCTCGATATCGGGTATGCATAAAGCGCCACTATCAGCACCCCGGCAACGGTTCCGATTACCGTTGTGAAAATAGTTATTCCGTATGCGCTTAATATTGTATGGCGTGCCGATGACCATATGTATCTGTACGCATCAAAGCTCCATTGCTTTGGAAAAAATGAATAACCGTAGGTATTGATTGACGACTGATCCGTCAGTGAGATTATGAGAACCAGTACCACGGGTATTACACATACAAGTGCAATAAAAATAAACAATGCACTCATAATAATCTGAAACATTCTATTCTTTTTGTTCACGCTTCTACCTCCTAAAACATTGCCTTTTCAGGATCTATTTTATGCACAACGGCATTTGCGGCAACAACAAGCACAAAGCCCACCACCGACTGATAAAGCGCCGCCGCGCTTGACATGCCGAGACTGTTCGCACTTCCCGACTTCATCATATTGAACACGTATGTGTTTATAACGGACGTTGTGGAATACAATGCTCCCGAATTTTGCGGCACCTGATAGAACAAGCCGAAATCGGCATTGAATATCTTGCCTATTGCCATAATAAGCATGATTATGACAACCGGCTTTAAGGACGGCAATGTTATTGATGTAATCTGCCGCCACTTGTTTGCCCCGTCAATCTGCGCCGCCTCGTACAGATTTTTGTCTATTCCCGCAATGCTTGCCAGATATACAATCGAACCGTAGCCGAGTCCCTGCCAGAAATGCACCGTGCTTAATATGTAAGGCCACGGCTTCGGATTGGTGTACCAATCAACGGGACTCATGCCGAGCATCGGCAGTATTTTATGATTCATAAATCCCGTTTCGTTGCTGAAAAAGGCAAATGCTATATAGCTTATAACAACCATTGACAGAAAGTGCGGCATTATCATAAGCGTCTGACAACTTTTGGATATAAGCTTGTTTTTAAGCTCGTTAAGTCCTATGGCAACCGCCAGATGCAGCACCAGTCCGAGAAGTATAAAAAGCAGATTATACAAAATCGTGTTCCTTGTTATAACCCACGCATCGCTTGTATTAAACAGAAATCTGAAATTTGCAAAGCCCACCCACGGACTTTTTAATATGCCCTGTGCAAAATTAACCTTTTTAAAGGCTATAATCACTCCGAACATCGGAAGATATGCAAATAATATCAAATGCACCAGTCCCGGCAGAAGCATTGTGAAAAGCGGCAGATTTTTTTTCATTTCCCGCTTTACTCTGCCTCTGCCTACAGCCGGCATGGTTTTTATATTTTTCATAATGTCAACATCCTTTCGCAGACTCTATCGCTGTATAACCACAAGATTGAGCGTGGCATAATCATAATACATAAGCACCTTGTCACCGGCTGTAAGCTCGTCACGCGTACATTCGCGAACCTTTCCGTTCTCGGCAAGATATATTTTCACACTCGAGCTTATACTGATATTTCTCATTACGGTTATTTCCTCGCCCGGCTCATTTTTGGTGTACAGAAAACCGTTTTTCGTCAGGTCATGTACGCGTCCCGAAAGCACCATACATTCCGTATCGGTCAGTGCGGCGGGAAGGGTATATGTGGAATATTCGTAATAAACCGGGGTTTCTCCGTCATAAAACAGCGTAAAACCTGTCAGTCTTTCATTATTCAGCATAGGCTGAATAACGCTGCCCGGCTTTAAATCCCCGACGGAAAATACTTTCTTTCCCGCATCTGACGGCGGCAGCGATAGTCCCTGCTTGTTTTTTATTTCCGTCGGCATAAGCGTGGCAAATGTGTTTATGCTCCGTGTTTTTATACTGTACTTTGCACCGTTTCGCCAGCCCTCTATTTCATATATCGGCTCATTATCATCATTCACGCTCCGGTATACCTTATCCACAACAATCGGCTTGTTCCCCTTAAACGATGCCTGCTGCAGCGTATAATCGGGCTTTCTGAGTATTGCCATTCCGATAAAAAATTCCTCGTCAACATCATACAGCTCAATATTAAACGTCCAGTTTCCCCAGCCGCTCGGATTGACCGTATAAAACAAATCCTCGTCCTCGATATTATAAGGCACATTTATAATCACCGTGTCGGAATCAAGCTTATACAAGCTGCCCAGACTCTGCCAGTCCCCTGTGAGATAACGCAGCTCGCCCGAATAATCGAGCGAAAAATTATTCTTGTCATATGATGCGTATCTGTTATTGTCAACAGCGGTAATAAGCTTTGTGAGCCGTCCCTCCGAATTTACGCGGTAAAGAATCGGCTGATGCTTCAGCTTTCCCCTGTTCCACAGCGCCGCATCGGATTTGTCCGCAAGCTCCCTGCCGCTTTTTCTTCCGCTGTTAAAGGTCACCTTATCATTTAACTCATATTCATGAAATTCACCGTCCGCACCGAACAGCTTTATTTTTACGGCATCTCCGCCGTCCTCCTCATAGAGTCTTGTCATGTACCCGTAAAGGTCTGTATTTTGGATAACCTCTGCGCCCACAAAATCTCCCGAAGCATTTATATATGCGGTGATTTCCGTGCCGGGCATGACTTTATCCATGGTGTATCCGCTTTTCTTGTTTTTTAAAGATGCGCTTATTGTGTATTCGGTTTGGTCAATATAAACACTGCCGTCTGCAAGAGATGTAACCTTTCCCGATATGCGTTTTCCGCGCTGAACCAGCACAGCCTTGGCTGTTCCCTTTTCATATCCCACCGATACGGTGTCGTTCTTTTTCAGCTCCGACACCGAAATCGTTTTTCCGTTTTCATCATATATGCTGCCCTCGCCGCGGTTTATAATCGCTTCAAGGTCATATACCTTTTTGTTTTTGCCCGTAATACGCGCATTTTCCTCCGAAATCTGTGATATTACCGTACTTTCAAACGATATGATTTTAACGGTGTCATATTTTGAATCGCCGTTACTGTCAATAAGTGTAATATATCCTTCTTCAACGCGTATATCTTCATCATTTATGTAATCGGCAAAAATTCCGTTATATATATAAGCCGCATCATCGGCTATGCGGTACTCCGTTTCACGCGGTGTATATGCCCGTACGGTTTTTACATTTGTTTTTGATGCGATTATGTCACGTGAATTTATTACTGCCGTTTTGTTTTTATTCTGCGGAATATATAATGACACCAGCTCATCATCACCGCCGTTATCACGGCAAAGCACGGTGACATTCATTCCGAGATATTCGTCAAAGCGGCTTTCGTCCCCCTCAAACCGCAGACTTGTTCCGTCTATCGCTATGCAGTTTTTCCCTGCCGTCACATTTGATTTAAGACCTGTTTTTCCCGTCGCCGTCACAATGCCCTTGATTTCATACATTTTAAGATATGAGGATAAATAAGTTTCCTCGCCCGTGGTATAAGTACGCTTATTTCCGCTTACCGCTTCAAGCTTTACAAGCTTAGCCGAAAGTGCATCATACAGCATTTTTGAAAAGCACTCCATTGTTATGTAATCGTCCGCTTTATACCCCGACGGTACGGATATGCCTGCCGCTGCCGCAACGGAAAGCACATTGTCCTTTGCAAGCATATAGCCTCTTCCCGTCATATCGGCAAGGACTGCCGCCGTTTCTTTCACGGTTGCCGGCTCCGTATAATCCTTGCTTTTAAAGTATTTATCGCCGCTTACCGCAGTCCCGAGCATTTCAAGACTGTTCTGCACCGTTTGCTTTGATACCGCCGCTTCGGGGCTGTAGTCATTAAGCACTCCCATATCCTTTAAAAATGCCGCTTCTTTCGGAATTTCCGCAGTGTCCTCCGCATGCGCGGCAGCCCCCGAAATCATGCACAGCAAAAGTAAAATCAATAAACTCAGCCTTTTATATATCATTGTCAACCTCCCTGCCGCAGCAATTCACATATGATTTTTGCCGCCTGTGCTCTTGTAAGCATATCATGCGGTCTGAATGTATTGTCCGTAAAACCCGACAGCACATTTTTCGCCGCAAGATAATTCACCGCATTTAATGCATAATCCGATATTTCATCATGATCCGCAAACGGTGTGCATGCCGTTTCCTCCGACTTCTCCGCACCAAAGGCTCTGTAAAGCATTGCCGCCGCCTCCTGACGCGACACATTGCGCCCCGTTCCGAATACAGTATTATCAATTCCGTTTACAATACCGTTTGATGCCGCCGTCTGTATATACGGATAGAACCAGTCGTCTCTTGCAACATCATCAAAATGCTTAACCTCATCCGTATTCGTGTCAAGCTCCTTTGCAAGCACCGCAATTTTCACAAGCTCTTCACGCTTAAGATAATCATTCGGCCGGAAATATCCGTCACTGCCTATCATTATCTGACGTCTGTACACGCTTTCGATATAGTCCCTTGCCCATTCGCATTGGTCAATATCGTTAAATATGCGCTTATCCGAGAGACTGCTCATAAAATCCGAGTCTATATTGCTTGATGCCGCCGGGGAAAAAGATGTACCGCCCGACGATTTTCCGCCTGATGAACTGCCGCTGCCCGAACCCGAACCGCTGCCGGAGCCGCTGCCGTCTGAAAGTGCTTTCAGCTGTGCATTGAACGCGGCATCAACCTCATTTGCCCTGACAAAATTTTTGTGATATAAGGCTCTCGCCATCTGCGCCTCCGAAACATTTTTAAATTCCCCGTCAAAGCTTACCGAAAAAATTTCGGGATAGCGCTTTACCGCCGCAAGCACATTTTCGCTGTCACTCATATTTACATCGGTCACCGCAACGGCTTCCGCAAGCGTTTTTTGAAGCTCCTTAATGCTCTTTCCCTTGTCGGTATATTTTTCATACACCTCGGTGACCGCACGGGAATTATTTTTGTAAAACTCATCATCCGTAAGCTCCAGCTTTCCGATTGCGGCTGTCAGCTCACTGCCCTTAAGGCTGTCTATATTAAGAATTATACATGTCTTTTCAAAAAGCTTTTCGGCATCGTCGGTATCGGTAAAACCTCCTCCGAAATTATCAAAAAATGTTTTATAGAATATATCGGAATATTTTTTGTATATCTCATTATCCTTATCGATTATCCATGCAAAGCCGTCATACTTTTCCATAACGGTTTTCAATGCAGAATAATCCGCCGCCGAATTAAGCTTGGCAATTATTTCTTTTTCGGTATTTGCTTTAAGATATGCAAAGCTTTCCATGCGGTCACCAAGCGGAACATCTTCTTCAAATCCGCCGCGGACAACATAATATATCCCCTCATCATCATTCTCATTAAATGTCAGTGTATCGCTGAATTCGGCTGCGGATTTTCTCTGCTCCATATAAAACAGCTTTTGCATATCGGCATTATCGATTTTTCCGTCCGACAAATCCGTGCCGGGCTTAAAAATATACACCAGCAAATCAAACGGCTTTTCTGAAAGCTTTTCATAGCTTACCGTCACACTGCTGCCGCTTTTCAATATATCCGCATGCGCTCCGGCACCGAAAAGCATGCAGGCACATACCGCCGCTGTCAATATCTTTTTCATGTCTTATCTCCTTTTTAATCAACTCTTATATCGGTAATTCCGAAAAACGCGGTCGGATTCAGGCTTTTTATCCTGATATATCTGCATTTTCGGTTTATCTGCTTTGTTTCCGCGGTTGTTTTGCTCCTGCCGCTCAGAACGCTGTCCCATGAAATGCCGTCCTCCGATACCAGAATTTCATAATTATAAGTGTATACCCCTTTTTCATACCAGCCGATTGTCAGAGTATTTACGCAAGCCGTCTCACTAAGCTCTGCCGTTATTTCGCTTTCCTCATTATCCGCGCAGTACGAGGTTTCCGAGCTGCCGTCCGTCAATGACGGAATCGGCTCACCGCTTTCGGAATATACCGCATTTATTATCGGCTTTGATTTGCTGTCCGAATTATCCGATTGGTTTTTCTGTCCCTCGGCAATGATTTTCTCGTCTTCCTCCCACGGCATTTCGGCAAGCTCATATTTTTCACCGCTGCCGCTTATATTTCCTTTTTCATCAACATTATAATCCGTGCGGTATTTATAAAGACCGTTCAAATCAACGTCAAGATACCCCTTTGGTGTTTCCGATACGGACATGGAAATGCCGCTTCTGCCCACAGTAACCTCAACCGTGTTTGCGCCGTTCTCGGTTACAAGCAGTCTGCCGGTATATGATTTATTCGCATATTTTACGCTGACATCATACTCTCCTCTGTGTCCTCTTACGCTGAACACTCCGTTATTATCGGTTTTGCCGCTTTCATGAGTTTCCCACTCACCTTGTACATATTGTTTCCATACCGCAACGGTATCGCGCGCAGACCAGTCCGCTTTATAGAACGGAGAATGATTTTTCCAGTGCTGTGAATCCCAGAAGCCCCATGTGATAAATCCCGTGCATTTGGGATGACTGTATGCCGCAAGCAGCATATCGCGCAAATACGGTGCCTCCACCGATTCGTTTGTCGGAGTAAAATCATATTCCGTTATTGCCACCTCGTCAACCAGTTCCGAAAGATAATCAAGCTGATTATAAAATTCCTGCGGATAGCTCATTGCCGCTCCGCAATGTGCCTGAAGTCCTATTCCGTCAATTTTCGCACCTGCATCCTTTGCATTTTTTATAAGTTCATACAGCTTATATACATTATTCCAGTGTGCCTCCCTGCCTGCTATTCCCGTCTCGTTTACGTATAGCGACGCATCGGGATCGATAGCCTTTGCAAGATTGAAATGACGCACAATTTCACCGTATCCGAGCCGTCTGAGCATAACGTTGTTATTTAGCGGCTCATTGAGAACGTCCCATTGCGGTATTGCTCCCTTATACTGTGTCATTACATCGTTCACATGCTCCGTTATTCTGTTTTTCAGCTGTTCGTCGCTCATATACGGATAAGCGTTCCGGAGTGTGGGCGGCAAATATTTAATCTGATCCCAGAACAACGCATGACCTCTTACCGTAATATTGTTTTTATTTGCCCAATTCAGAATACCGCTTGCATACACTCCCCTGTTAGGCTCTATGGTAGGCCATTTTCCAGCCGTATCATAAACCACCGTGTTAAACAGGTCAAGTACCGTTTCACGGTATCTGACTGCTTTTTCGCTTGTTCCTGCCTGTAAAAATGTGTTATGCACCGCCGTTCCGAACATAAACTCATTTTTCGTCATGTCAACACTCACGTCGGCATCGCACAGCGGTGTTCCGTTCTCCGTTTTCACATTGACCGTTATATCTCTTTTTCTTATGCTGTCTATGCGTTTAAGCGCCTCTTTTCTCCAGAGTGCGCCGTCCTCCATGCCCTTGTAGCTGTCATTCGGTTCGGATTTGGGTGCCACATCATCATACTTATATTTTGTATGATAGTTCGTTATTTTCAAATCCGCAAGCTGTATTGTCTGCGGCTTAAAGCCGAGCCGCAGGGTAAACTGCGCCTTATTCACGAGGAAATTTTTAATACGCGGTGCCAGCAGCACATAATATTTCTGCCATTTATCGTCCAGCTCCTGTGTGACTGACGCAAGCTTATTGTAATCACCGTAATTTTCCTCATAGCACGGACCGATAAATCCCATTCCCGATTCATCGGTTGTGCTTATTTTTCTTGCGTAATATGACAATACCGCAACGTCTCCGGCAACAATATCATGCTTCGGATTTATGACGAGCTGAATGTCATATATATTATAAGGCTGTTCCGTTGTCTGCGCTTCAAGCGCTCTGCCGAAGCTCTGACCGCTCACATTCACGGCGGTAAGCTTAACCTTGTCGCTGTTGGCTTTTGCCGAAAAAACATCATCCATATTCATAATGACTTCGCCGCCGGTAAGAGACTCAAAAATTCTTTTCTCATCGTATACCTCCTCGGCGGCAATCTCCGGCTTTTTAAGACAAATTGTATTCCCGTTTTCCCATACGGGCTTTTCCGTACAGTACTGCATATAATCGTCAAACAGCTTTACACTGACATATGCCGTACCGTTTTCAAGCCTCACCGGTTTATTCATATTTACCTTTACCTTATCAACAATTACAGTGTCGGAATTCGGCTTTAAAACAAAGCTGAAATCATTTGCCGATGCACTTATTTCCCTGCTTTCATCATTCCATGTAACTGTCATTCCGAGATTTTCAAATACCTCACGCAACGGAAGATACACCGTATCCCGTTCAATAACCGGCTTATTATTAAGCTCCATTTTCTCCCCGTCAGCCTTTACCGTAAATTCCGTTTCGGCATAAACGGGAACAATGCTCAGTATTATGGCAAGTATCATCAAGCAAGCTGTTTTCTTCATTCTTTCCGCTCCCTTTAAGAATTTTTATTGTCCGTATTGCGCATATGCGGCAGGCTGCATGGTTTTCCGCCATAAGAATGCACGCATGATATTTTTTTCGCCAAGCTCTTTTTCCAAAGCTATAACGGTCGGTTCACCGTCGGCTGTTTCTTTAAGCCTTACCGTTTCAAGCTGTCCGCTTTCTTTATCATAAACAGCCGCAGCCGCAATTTGGGACGCTTCACCGTTGAAGGTTACATTTTTACCGTCAAATTCAATCGGTGCGGTATAGCCGGCTTCTTTAAATTCAATGCTGTCAAGATAAAATACCGAACGCGTGTATATCTCACTCGTATAGCAGTTCACTGTCATGTTTAAAAAGCGCAAACCGTTTCCTATCGCCATATTGCGTTTTTCAAGCCGCACGGTATTGCCGTCATACTGCAGCGTACCGCCTATAAGCACACCTCCCATGCCGTCCGGCACAAGCGACAGCGACAGATTATACCATATATTTTCCTTGAGCGTTATCTGTCCCCCGTCCGCATACTTTAATATAGGCTTTTCCGTATTTACTGTATTTGAGTATACTCCCGCAAAAGCTCTGCTAGTATCGTCCGCGATTTTGCCGAGTGCAAATTCCGCATATCTTCCGCTGCGGATACCCACGCTCTTATCACCTTTTGGAATCTGAAAACACGCATTGAAATTATATCCCGTTTCCGAGGTGTCAAGCTCAAAGCAATTTGCTCTTAACACGCGGCTTATTCTGCTTTTTAAAACGGGAGGATTATTCTGGCGGTAAAAAGCCAGACAAAGTCTGCCATCCTGCTCGGTAAGCACGGTTCCGCGCTTTTGTGATGCTTCGGTATTATACCATTGTCCCCAGATGTTTTCGTCCGTAACGGGATTGATATATTTACCGTTTTCGTCCTTTCCGTCAGTACCGTAGCTTTCAAAATCATCTGCCGCAAGCACACCCGCAATCCCGGCATTTTTTCCCGCAATGATGCTTTTGTCATATTCCTCCGGCAGCTGATATGCGGATACTGTTTCACCTGTTTTTATATCGGTGCGCCGTTTAAGATAATTTTTTGCCAACAGTGATGTCTTTGTCTGCGGTATGCTGTCCGGCTCTATCGTTATCGCATCGCCTATTATTACATTTACCGTCCCCGAGGAATTTGTGTCGAAATCCGCGGTTGCTGTCATTCCGTTATATGTAACCGTCAGCTCATATTCACCCTTATGACCGCTGAATACATATCTGCCGTTTTCGTCCGTCAGTCCGTCCGCATCGGTTTTCCATTCATGGTTTACATAGTTATCCCACACGGCAAGCGCCTTTTTCTCATTCCAGTTTATATCGAAAAACGGTGCATTGTTCTGCCAGTGCTGTCCGTCCCAGAAGCCCCATGTAAGAAATCCCGTGCATTTGGGGTGACTGTATGCCGCAATAAGCATATCACGCAGATTATCCGCCGCAAGCTGCTCGTCGGTTACGTTAAAATCATACTCTGTAACCGCAATTTCATCAACCGCCTCCGCAAGATAATCAAGCTGATTGTAAAATTCCTGCGGATAGCGCAGTGCGCCGCCGCAATGCGCCTGAATACCTATTCCGTCAATTGCCGCTCCGCTTTGCTTCAGATTTTCTGTAAAGCTGCGCAGCTTTTTTACCTGCTGCCAATTCGAATTGCTGCCGTTTATTCCCGTTTCATTAATATAAAGCGAAACATCGGGTGCGGCTTTCTTTGCGGTATTAAACAGCTGTGCCGTTTTTTCAAAGCCGATTCTGTTAATGAGATTTCTGTTTGCCAGCGGCTCGTTAAGCAAATCCCACTGCGCGATTGTGTTTCCGAAATACGTCATGTTTTCGTTTATATGCTCATCAACGCGCGTAAAACGTTCCTCGTTTGTCATATACTGCCATGCCTCGTTGAAAGAATCGCTGTAATATGAATAATTGTCCCAGAACAGCGCATGTCCGCGCACATTTATATTTCTTGCATTTGCCCAGTTATATATTCCCGTAGCATATACCGCACGGTTTTTCTCGATGGTATTCCATTTTCCTGCCGTGTCAAATACCACCGTATTAAAATACCTGCCGACACATTCGGCATATTTTTTTGATTTCTCGCTTGCGTTTTCCGCCGTTGATGCCTGCAAAAGATTATTATGCACCGCCGTTCCGAACATAAACTCATTTTTCCGCTGATGTGCCTGTATTCTTACATTCTCAAGCGGCACACCGTCCTTATCCGTCACCGTGACCGATATATTCTTTTTACGGTATTTTTCGATGCGCTTAAATGCCTCGTCACGCCAGAGTGCATTTTCACCGCGTCCGAAATATGTGTTTGATTCGGTTTTATTATAGGTCACATCTTCTTTGGTATAGTCTGCGTCAAGAAGCACCGCTTTAAGTCCCGTTATAAGAACGGACTGCGGCTTGTATCCGAAACGCATATTGAACTGTGAGCCGTCT
>CAJKHT010000083.1 GCA_905199755.1 uncultured Eubacteriales bacterium
TGCCTTTGTCGGTTTTAACCTCAAATCCTATGAAATGCCCGTGATAACAGCAGATAATATCCGGTATGCCGGAGCTTCCGTAACTGCCGCCGTGTTCTTTAAAGCAGAAACATTTGTCAAGGCTTTTAAGATACTTTAATATTTTGTTGGTTATATTCTTTTCAAGCATGGTTTCATTTCTCCTTTATAAGAGTAACACTCATGTTACCATTCGTATTTCCCTTTTTATTACCGAAAACCTTAGATAAATACTATATTTATTATATTGGTAATATAATAATACGCTCTCCACACCTCGCGCATGGGGGAATTTCACATATCCTTTTTTTATATTTTTTATTTATATATAGGTGTGTGTACATGGTGTTGCCCGTATTATCGTGTTACCGAAGTCTGCAAGCCATTGGTTTTACTGGCTTTTTATAAAATCACGGTAACACTTAACTAAGTGGATTTATACTATTTTCATCGTTTCCCGTTGGTATATCAATCACATAATACCAGTTTTGAACGCCTGCATTCTTCTTTTGTTTCTGCCGTTTCCCGTTCCAGCGCTGCATATACCCGCGTTCAAAGAACCCTGTCATACACTTTTCAACCGGATACCCGGGTTTCTTTAATGCGTCATACAGCGGAGCCTTTGAAACATAGTATCTTGACGCACCTTCTTTAATGCCAAACCTCTGATTTGCATCATCACCGAATGCCTTGTCATTTATTACACACCAGTCGGTTACATACTGCCATGCACGGGATATAATGTCCTCTTTTTCGAGGGACGCATTGTTTTCAAGCATCAACGCAGCCGTGGTCACAGCATCGCTAAAGGCCTTTACTTCATCGTTTTCCCAAACCCACATATCTGAGTAATAATCACCGAGTGCGATAATCGCAGCATTATCAAGGTGTGTAGCAGAGGACAATTTACCCTTAATTGCCGTCTTGATTCTTTCAAAATCATGCTGCACCATATCTTTTCTTAAGTTCATTTCATTGCACAGCCTTTCAACGAACTTTCGCCCGACGAATCCATAATTCTTTTCACTGATATTATGCAGCTCGGACGCAAAACCTTTGTCGTCAACAGGGACTCCGTGTATCTCCATAACACGGGTATTCATTCCGTCATGTGAATCGTCCGAAAGAAGAGGTTCCTCCGCCGTTGATAAAACTATCAGCCGCCAGTTTGTCATGCTCTGAATGCCGCCTTCTTTGCTGCCTCTGATTCTTCCAAACCCATTTGATAAACCATAAACAATCTGTGCCATAGGCAAGCGGTTTTCATTTGCAAGCTGCCGTTCATCAAGTCCATAGAGAATATTTCTTAAAGTATCAGCTTTTCTCTCTAAGCCTACTGCCGTTGCATTAAAGCTGCCCATAAGCTTTAACGGATCGCCCCAGACAGACACCGCCATCTTACACGCTGCCGACTTACCGCTTGTTGTATCATGCCAGATATTTAAGAAAAACACACGATGCGACAACGGTTTCAGAAGCACTGATGCAAAGGACGACGCAAGCATAAATCTGCCGTAAGGGTTCTTTCGGAGTTTTGCAGCATATTCAAGCCACACATCAAAGCTACCTTGTTCCGCAAGACTTTTATGTATTTCATTTGAATCCTCAAAATCAGTTTCAAAGCAGATATTGTTCTTTGCGGTATAGGGAAAGAATGACGTATCATCAATCCACCCGAGCCGCTCGGTCGATTTCATAAGCGGAATATTTTTGACATTTGCATTCTCATAATCATATAAATAATCCACCATATCCGAGGCGTTCTTTGAAGCTACCGGAAATCCTCTGTCTGCACAGCTTATGATAGATGATTTGTTAAAAGCCGCTGATCTCGTCACTACAATACTTGTCCACACATTATCTCGGTAAAATGATAGTTCAACCTTTTCCGAACACGCGTCCACATTTTTAAATCTCTTTGTGATAACCACAGGAGACGGACACACCGTAACAACAGTATTGCCATCCTTTGAATATACAATCTTCTGTATCCCATGCTCCATTGTAACATTCCAGTTTGCGGGCTGAACCGCACCGTTTAAAGCAATTCCGTCGAGATTTAAGGGCATAGCGGTGTCCTCAACCACCGTATATGATTTATTCTTAAAATTCACTGCCGCCTCAAAATCCTTTATCGGGCATTTGCCTTTAAGCTTTAACTTGAATTTCCCGTATGCCGCGGGAGCATTTTTCTTTGCATATGCCATAAGCTCAATTGTTTTGTTATCAAAAATCATATCCTCGGATATATCACTGTCGGCAAGTTCCTCTGATTGTTCTGCCATGCTCAAAACAGCATAGGCAACCGGTGCTTTAACGCTGCAATCTTTACAGTTCTTAAAGCCGAGCCTTTCTTGTATATACCGGCAGGTATGCGGTTTGTGCTCATTTATTGCATGACGGATTTTATCATCGGTTTCAGCTTTGCTGTACCTCGGATACGGTTTTGAAACCTCATGCACAAGCTCCGCTCCGTCTCTTGTAAGCGACATATTAGTAACAAAAGCATACCATTCGGGTTCTGAAAGCTTTGCGGCATTTTCTTTGCAGTATCTGCAAAACTCGCATTTATCCATAAGCCTTTGACCGCTGCCGACTTCGCCGTTAAACTCCGTTCTCGATTCTGCGGCATATTCCGGAATCTGTACTTGCGGAAGCAATGCTTGGAGTTCGGATTGCGTATACTTGATTTGCGGCTCGAACTTTATACACTCAACGAGTACCGGCTCCTGTTTCGAGTGATAAAACCCCGGTATCCTCATGCACCGACTTTCGTTCTGACACATTGAATCACCGGCAAATTGTTTTACCAAACGAAGCTGTATTTCACGGAATCTTGATACTTCCGCATCCTGCATCAGCCAGTAGCAATGCAGTGATTTCCTTGTTTTCACAATGATTGACGGTGGGAGAGAAAATGCATTGATTTTCTCCTGCTGTTTCTCAAAGCTCCCGGTATCCATCTCAACAAACTGTGCATTTACCCTGATTATTTCCTCATCAGTATGCCCTCCGGAATTTACAACAAAGAATATGCCTCGGTGTTTTTTGTTGTGCTGTTTAAGTGTCGGGAGCAAAACATCAATATTTTTCAGTTTCTCCGTGTATTTATTCCCTTTGTATTCCGGATCTTCTGCCTTGCGGTCGGAAAATACACGGATACAAACCCTGTCATTCTCCGAATAAAATGCAGATAAGAATGTTTTAACATCCATATCATTTTGCCTCCTCGATCCTTATTTTTTGTTTCTTTTTTGATTTGGTTTTTAACTTTTCCTGTTTCTCTATATTCTTAATGGCTGTATATGCCGTCGGGTCGGGATATTTCTCTGAATTAAAGTAATTTGCCATGTTAATCCTCCTTCCTGCCGCTGTATGGCGGCACAAATCTTAACACGAAAAAGATGCAAGCAGGTTGCCTTTTTGAGAGGTGACGGTGTATGTTTATACTCCGAACCTCAAAAAGAGGTAAGATGCGCAGCATATTTTTCGTGTTACAGTTCCTCCATATTCCCGAAACTGTATCCCTTTGCGCCTTCTGCTTTAAGCGGCACATCAAACTCATCAAAAGGCTGTGTTTCCATGCATTCTTTTATGATTGTACAAGCTTCATCGGCTTTGTCTATCGGCACTTCAAACAAGATTTCATCATGTATCGTAAGTAAAGGTTTTATGTACGGATATTCCTCAAGCTTTGATAAGATTCGTACCATTGCAAGCTTTAAAACATCTGCGGCAGTTCCCTGAATCGGAGTATTCAGCGCACATCTCTGCCAGTAGGAACGCGTCCCCATATCCGGTGAATGTATGCCTTTTAAAATTCTCCGTCTGCCGAATGCAGTTTCCAAATATCCGCAGTTTGATGCGTCTTGCTTTGTGTTTTTCTGCCACTCGGCTAACTTTGGATAACCATTTTTAAGGTTTTCGATAATGTCTGTACACTCCTGTTTTGTCTTTTCGATCCCCGCTTTTTTGAGGTTTCGCATAAGCCCGTTCGGGAACAATCCGTAAAACACACCAAAATTACAGTTCTTCGCAATTGAACGACGCTCTTTATAATGCGGAGCATTTTTGTCTATGGCTTCGTCAAATGGGATATTGTAAATGACAGAGGTTGTCTGTGCATGAATGTCGCCGTCATTTCTATATGTTTCAAGCATTTTAGTGTCCCTACAATACCATGAACCGACACGCAGTTCTATCTGCGAGAAATCAAAATCAATAAATATGTGTCCCTCATTCGGTATCAGAAAATTACGGATGCCAATTGGATCATTATCCTTTCTCGGCATATTTTGAAGATTGGGATTTCTTGACGCAAACCGCCCGGTATCCGTTCCAAGCTGAAAGAATGAAGTGTGTATACAGCCTGTGGAGCTATTTACCGCATTTAAAAATCCGTCAATATACGTTGATTTTATCTTGTTCCACTTGCGGTAATCATGTATCAGTTTCAAAAACGGCAATATCTCCGGCTTATTTTTTTCGCACCAATCCTTTAAAAGTATCAGGCTTTCTTCGTCCGCGGCCGCTTGATACTTTGCCGTAGTTTTCATAACAGGAAGTTTTAAATCCTCATACAGATATTTCTTAAAAGCGTCGGTTGACGCATTTGCTCCGAGGTCAATTTCCGTACCCGTGAACTTATGTATTTTCTTTCGTATTTCATTGATTTTTTCTTCCGCTTCAAACTGCTTTTGATACATCAATGCTTTATCGACCTTTACACCGTGATACTTCATAATCCCCACAAACACGGCTGTCGGTGATTCAATATTTTCTATGATTTTTCTGTGTTTGGGAAGATTTTTATCAAACCACGAATTAAACAGCTTGTACAATTGCAGTGCATAATCCGAGTCGGCACAGGCATAGCGTATTGTTTCGTAATCCTCCGGGTTCAGCTCATCAAAATGCTTACCGGCGGTGACTTCTTCAAATTTGGGGAGGTCAACCTTTAATAGCTGCGGAACAAGCGTTTTAAGTCCACTGTCCGAAAGTGTACGGAACTCTGTTTTTGACTTCATTGTCATCATCGCCGCAAGTAAGGTGTCATACACCGGCGGTTTTATGAGGATTCCGTTTGCGTATAAAAACATTGTCTCAAATGCAAGGTTGTGTGCGATTTTTACAACATTGCTCTTTGCAAATTCTTTTAATATTTCAAATATATCAATATTTAAACTTGTATTTTTATGAGCAATCGGAGCATAAATTCCCGTTCCGGCTTTAACCGAAAACGATACTCCGACAATGTGTGATTTGTGCGGATCGATTGCCGCCATAGTTTCCTCTCTATATTCATCATTTGGTGCGGTTTCAAAATCAAAGCTTATAATATCTGCATTGTTAAGATAATTTCTTACTTCATCTGTACTTTTTGCTAATTTATATTCAGACATTGTATTTTCCTTTCCGTGAGTGTATCGGGGCAGTATATCCGCCCCAATCTGCTCACTGTTTAATTATTCGAGCGGCTGTATGACTTCGCCCGTTTCTGTATTGACTATCGGCTGTGCTGGTTCTTCCGTATCCATAAAATCAATATTTCTTGTAATCGGTCTTATGCTATCTCCGAATTTTTTTAGAATTTCGGCATTTTCCGGCGATAATTTTTCAACTACCGCAAACTGTACCTGTGAATATGCGATACCCGTGTTATTTGTTGCTTTTTTAAGCGTAAGTTTTGTAACAATCCCGTATGAGCGCAGTCCTTTTGTTACAATGCGCTTTGCAAGATAATCCGATAACGATTTCAGCGATGTCGGCGGTATTGTTACAACCACCGGATACAACTCTCCGCTGCGAAGAATATATAACCTATGCGCATTTTTGCACGCTTTACTTTGTCCGTCCTCGCCGCTTCCGAATTTGTTATACGGGCACTTTGCACATTCGCCGCCGGGAGTCCCTATTCCGATACGATTATCCGTTGAATAACAGTTCGGCGCAACATTCTGTCCGTTATATTTCTCCGTCCAAAAGCTGTTTAACGGATAATGGTCGACTATGACTCCGATAATCTCTTTTTCACTGTCGGGAGAATCGGGGTCTTCACCCGGCACTTCAAATGCCAAACCACCGCCGGCAGGGATTTTAATCTTATCAAGGCTTATGTTTAAGCCGTCCAATTCCTCCATAATGCCATCGGTTACATCATTACTCATGTTCGGAACTACATATCCGGTGTTTGTTTTTGTTAATTCATTACTCATAATACAATACCTCCGTAATTTTATGCTTTTCTTAAATTAACCGTAACTTTATCAAATACATTTACCTTGCCCTCAAGCCAATCGGGCAGTACATCATCATTATCCGCCATCTGTTCTTTTACGAATGCCGACAGCGAATTGGCATTTACCGTTTCGGTAATCAGTGAACCGTATCCCTCGTTTTTGAGCGCCTCATACAACTCTGCTTTATTCTCCTTAACAGCTGACGCATACAGCTTTGTACAAAGATAGAATAACGTGCCGGAACGATTGAAACTTTGTGTTTCGGAGCTTGCCATTTCCAGTGACAGCTTGTACTCCGTTTCTTCAATTTCCGCATTATTTTTCTTTGTTTCCTCTGCAAGCTCTGCCTTAAGCTCTTTTAATTTCTTAAGCTTGTCAGCCAACATAAACATCTCATCTGTCATTTTAAAATCGACCTCCAATCGTCTACAATTTTTGCTGCTATATTTTCTTTTTGTTCCAATGCTTTTAACACAGTTTCATCAACCGTATTCTTCACAACAAGATGTATGTACAGGCAGTTATTTTTCTGCCCGATACGGTGAATCCTTGCTTTCGCCTGTGAATAATCGGCAAAGTTATATGAAAGCGAATAGAACACCATTGTGCTTGCAGCAGTCAACGTAAGTCCCATTGATACCGTTTGCAGCTGCCCCACAAATACCATGCATTCAGGATTGTTCTGAAAAGCATCGACCTCCGCCGCTCTGTCCTTGACCTCGCCGCAAATATGTGCATACTTGATTTTTTTCTTATCAAGCATTTTGCATATTTCTTTAATTTCGGGAATAAACCGTGCGATAACCACAAGCTTTTTGTTTTCGGAAATTGCGGTATCGATAATATCCTCAAGCGCGTTAAGCTTTGCCGATGATACCTGCTCGTACCGCTCCGACTCCTCATCCGGGCGAATAAATCCGCCTGTTATCTGCTGCAAACGCAGAAGCCTTGTAAGGATATTGGTTGCAGTAACTGCCACAGGGGCTCCCTGTTCACCCTTTGAAAGTTCCATATAACTTTCCTTCACAAATGCCCTGTACAGTTTTTGCGCTTTGTCCCCCAAAGCAACCGGTCTGATTTCATCAATTGTATCGGGCAAATCAAGTGCTTCGGCTTTTGTAACGCGGAACGCAATGCTGTGCGCTTTTTTCACAAGTTCCGGCAGTTTACGCCATCCAACCGGCTGATTGTATGTGCCGAGTACCGCATATTCATTCTTAAACGCATAAAAACTTTTGCCGAATATGCTGTCATCCAAGACCTTATATTGTGAGAAGAAATCCAGCGGATTATTTTGTATTGGTGTTCCCGTTAAAATCAATCTGTATTTGCATACCTTTGCAACTCGGTATGTTGCCTTGCTCATTTTTGCCGTAGGATTTTTTATCTTGCTGCTTTCATCACAAATGAGAAAATCGGGGTACCATGCTGTAAGTTCCTTCTCGATAAGCGATACACTGTCATAATTTACAACGGCAACTTCCAATCCTTTATGTGGTATGGTTTTTAACTGCTCTACCTTTTTTGCCAAAGTTCCCGTCAGTACCGAAAGCGAATACGTAAAATCCGCAAACTTTGAAAACTCGTCCTCCCATACGGCAACGATGGATTTCGGTGCAAGGATAAGCAAACGCTTTATTTTTCCTGTCAGATATGCTTTCCCGACAATGGCAATTGATGTTACGGTTTTTCCCGTTCCCATTTCCATTAGCAACGCAAAACCTGGAGACACTCTGTTGTTGCCGATAATACCAATACTCCGGCAGGCAAGATTGTAACCTTTAAGCTGATGTTCATATGGTGAAACTTTAAGCGGTGCCGGAAGAAGAGTATTTTCATTGGCGGTATTTTCCGATGCAAATCCTTGACGAATATCCGCAAGCTCGTTCGACAATTCACACCCAAGCAGGTCAAGCGTTTCAATGCTCTGCCGTGAAATCGGAACGCTCCATGCCTTTTTCTCCGGATGCCACTGCCGACCGGGTATTTCTTTTATGCTTTCCTTAAAGATATAGCTGTCGTATAACAGGATTTTGCCGTCTTTAATAACTGCGTGCATCTTCCGTCCCTCCGTTCTTTTGTTCCTGCAATTTCCGAAGATTATTTGCCAGCCTTTTTGAAACCACGCTTATTGCAGTTAAAAGACCGATAATCTCCGCATCCGTTTCTGTTGCAGACGCTGCATTTTGAATGTTCATACTGTTTACCTCCTGTGTTTTTTAGAGAAAGAAAAATCCCTCTCAATACTTAAAGGAAAGTATGAGAGGGGTTGAGCGAAATTATTTTTTATAAATTCATAATTTTTTTTAGTTTTTTTATTATAGCTTGTCTTCGCGAATTTATTGTCCTCTGCGGAACACCAATTGATTTAGACACTTTTCGTTCTGATTTTTCATTGAAATACAACTCATTAATCAGAGAACGTTCATCATCCGTCAGCGTTTCCAATGCTTTCATCAGCATTTCAAGCATTAAATTACCTTCTGCAATTTCTTCCACAAGCTTTTGCTTCTCGGAATATATATGCTCCATTCCGTTTTCAGTCATATATTCCCAAGAAAATTCCCGCATTTGTCTGACTTTCTTCTGCTTTGCTTCACGCCACTGTGGACGTTTATATTCACGATATACCTCCTCCGTCACAGGTACAACCTGTCCATCACTAAGCTTTATGTAATATTCTTTTTTCATGTCCTTTCCTCCGAAATTTGATTAAAAAATAATCAAATTTCGGAGGCGGCGCACGAATTGGGTAATAAAAAAATCCAAGTTCACCCAATACTATTTTACGGCTGAACTTGGATTTACATTGACCTCGTCTCGGTCCATCGTCTGAATCCCCTGAGTCTTTACAGTTTGCTTTCGTTTTTCTTCGCCTGTTATTTCGATTTCTTCTGTTGCATAAATATTTAAAATTCAAACTGTCCATTCTCCTCATCTTTTGCAATTTTTTAATTTACTATACAAAAAAAATTGAGGGTATAAAACCCCCAATTCTTTGTATGAAAAATATTTAAATCTTATCCGCCCCTCTGTGTCGATATTATTTGCTTATTTTTATAGTCTTATTTTATGCCCAAACATGGAACATCACAAAATTCCACCTCACACCGACCATTCAATCCGTCAGATTCAAATACGACAATTTCATTTTCTCCGTTTTTCAACAAAGATGCCGGAACATACAGCGTTTTTTGCGGGCCTATCTCCCAATACCGTCCTATATTGAAACCGTTTATCATGACAAAGCCTTTTCTGAAATTGTCCAATCTTAAAAATGTATCATATGCCTTGTCAATCTCAAAAGTACCGCGGCAGAACAGGCTGTTCTCATTCGGAATTTCCGTTTTATATTCAATTCCTTTGAGGTTCTCCATCGGGAGAGTGTACACCTGCCAGTTAAAATGAATTTTGTTGTCAATTAAACATCTTCCGGCAATACCCTTTTTGCGCATCATCTTCGGTCCGAAATTCGCTCTGCCCATATTTTCACACAGTATCGTCAGCACGTCTCCCTGTCTCGCGTTAAAGCTTATTTCCAATTTATCATCATTGACGTACACTATACCTTGTAAATTTTTGTTAATACATATTTGCGCACGGTCGCCGAGACTTTCAAAGCTTAACACCGCATTTTTATATTCTCTGTTTAATACGGTTCGATATGCTATATAGCCATACCCCTGACCGTATTTCTCCATGCACCGTGGTACTTCCGAATATATCGGCTGCGATAAATTATCCAGATTGTCAAACAGTCCGCCGAATTGCGTCAGCTTCACCTTACCGTATGCCTTCTTTGCCCTGTTCGGAGGGATTTCCGAAAGCGGCATATCCGTATATTTTTTAACAACCTCTCTTACCGCATGATATTTCGGCGTTACATCTCCGCATTCGCTGAGCAATGCGTCATAATCATAGCTTGTCACATCGGGCGCAAATTTCTCATAATGATTTGCACCGGAGGTAAAACCGAAATTTGTACCGCCGATAAACATATACATATTCAAACTGCCCTTTTTCAGCATATCCTCCACAACCGCCGCATACTTTTCGGCAGAAGTCACATGATGCTCGTCATCGCCCCATGCGTCAAACCAGCCGTTCCACATTTCCATACACATTTTCGGCCGATCGGGGAATAATTCATCATGTGCGGCAAAATTCTCCTCCACCCTGCTGCCGAAATTAAGCGTTGATAAGCATCCGTCAATTCCGCCGTCAAGCAGATTTTCTTTTGATGTTCCGTCGGAGGTAAACAGCGGCACATCAATTCCGCTGCTGCGGTAAAAATCGTATAAATGCTTCAAATATTTTTTGTCATCTCCGTAATATCCGTATTCATTTTCGCACTGCATCATAATTACAGGTCCGCCGTTCGTACACAGCAACGGACGAACCTCCTCAAACAACCTGTTCAAATAGCGCTCGAAATACCGAATATAGGCAGGGTTTGAACAGCGTATTTCCATATCTTCGTCATTCTGAATCCACCACGGCAATCCTCCGAATTCCCATTCGGCGCATATATACGGCCCGGGTCTTACAATAACCATTAACCCCTCCGCCGCAGCTTTTTTTATAAATTCCGCAATATTCAATATACCCGAAAAATCATATTCGCCCTGCTTTTTTTCGTGCATATTCCATGCGCAATAGGTTTCAACGCAGTTGCAACCCAACACGCGCATTTTTTTAAATATATCGCTCCATGTATCCGGCATATTTCTGAAATAGTGCACTGCACCCGATATGATTTTTACAGCCTTATCATCTTTATAAAATTGATTTCCTTTTACTTCAAACTTCACTTTTTTACTCCTGTTCAATCAGCAAATTGATACTCGATACACAATTTTTTCATTTTGCTCCTTATGCGATTAATTAATCACCTAAAACTACCGTTATCTCTTTCGGTGCTGTGTAAACTGTCTTTACATGTCCGTTTTCTTTATAATGTTCAATATGAACCGTTCCATATTTAGTCGGAAAATCGCCCTTCACCCATTTAAGTTTTCCTATCCGTGGTTTTATTGTAATCTCATCGCCACCGGGTTTTGTTATTTTAGCACCCAAGATATAATTCGACAAAACAGCAGTCGGGCCGCTTGCCCATCCATGACACAGACTATGTCTGAAACCTTTGTAACAATACTTTCCAAAGTCACCGTGTATATCATCTTTTCCCGGCGGTACAATTTCGGTTATGGGGATTGCATTTTTCATCCACTCTATATCAAAATCCTCCCAGAATGTTGTTGCTCCCATTTTCAGCATACCACCCCAAAATTCCTTGATAACGTCCATACATTCCGAAGCCTGTCCTAACATACACTTTGCAATCAGTACATAAAAGCCAAAAAAGCTTGACATATTCTCCACCGAAGCACCCGACACCTTTTCTATGTCATATTCCGTCCCTCTTTCGGCAAATATATTAATTCCTGCAATTCTCTGGTTGACCTTCACTTTACCGGAATCTTTTTTTAGGATCTCCACATACTTCCTGCATTTCTCGCAATAATCATAAATTCCGAGCGCATCAAAAATCCGTTTTGCTCGGTTCAAGCCTATGCAAAATACCGACTTTACCCCCTCTGTCTCGCTTTCGCTGCCTTTACTGCTCCAATCAACAAAACCCTCCATATCATGAAAACAATAACCGCCATCAATCTTCGCAAAGACTTTATCGCATATTTCCTTTATGGAATCTTCCTGCTGTTTCAGATATTCCCAATCACCGGTATACATATACAGTTCATACTGCAAAATTACCCACCAAACCGAATATGTTGCAATTCCGTTCATCCACTCTCCGCTTTTGGTGCTATTCTTTACAAGCTCCAAACTATTCTTTATCGCATCATCAT
>CAJKHT010000084.1 GCA_905199755.1 uncultured Eubacteriales bacterium
AACTGTCTTTGCTATTTCTATCATACCCTCCTCGTTTTCATGTATACCGTCACTGCCGTACATGCTTGAAAATCTCTCGCTGTTTTTAAGCACGGAATACATATCAATCAACGTCAGATTGTTCTCACGTGCCACTTCTCCGACCATAGGTATTATGACCTGTGTAAGAGTTTTTTCCTCTATCATATACTTATCCTTCAATGCAGGAATAGGAGTCATGATATATATTTCACAATCCGGGTTTGCCGCGCGCAGCCCGTCTATTATGGTCTGATAGCTGTTCTTAAAGGTGTCAAGCTCTATGCCCTTTGCATTATTCGTTCCGAGCATAATAAAATACTTGTCGCACTTTTCACTCTTTGCCAGCTCAAACCATATTTTATGTGAAGTTATATAGTTTCCGGCAGTTGCCGTTCCCCGTCCGAAATTCAGTATTTCATATTTATCGGTATCCGACATGCTTCTTAAGAAATTCGGATAGCACAAAGACTCATATGCAATATTGTTTACCGTCACGTTATTCGTTGTACTGTCACCGATAAGCCCTATTTTAATCTTCTTATCGCTTATCATGCCTATCTTGCTACCGAGAGGCTTCATAACGGCAGCTCCGTTTTGCCATATGTAGCCGCAGAGTCTGTAGTTACCGTTTTCAAAATCCTCGGGCAGCGTAAGCGTGGCGCTCCGTCTGCCTTTTGCGGTTTCGGAAATCCCGGTCTTTACAAGCAAACCGTTTTTATCATACAGTGCTGCAATGAAGCATGCCTCCGCGTTATAATCATCCGCCGCCATTACCCATGTATATGTACCGCCGTTCTTATACTGCTCATCATCTTTTGAGTTATCGTTGAGATTTACTGCATAATTTCTGTCTGCTATAACTCCGTCCTTTATAACTGCCGGTGCCGCCGCACCCGAATTCAGTTCTATGCTTTTAAGATTAACAACGTCATAGCTTGCTGCATTTTCGCCTTTATTTAAAACAAAGAACAGATTATGCGTTTGTCCGTCCGTTATGGGAAGTATACTGTTTTTAATCGGTAAAAACGCATATTCGGTATTTTGTGCGGTCGGGAAAATCACCGTCCTGCCTATAATCTCACCGTCAATCGAATCAAGATGACATTCAATTACCGGCAGAACTCCGTCCGTTTTAATAACGCTTGCTACCTCAATTGTCATTGAGTTTATATGCTTCATGTCCACGTCTTTCAGCATGACAACCGTCTGTTCATTGCCTGTCATTCCTGCTGCGGTTGTTTTTATATGCATATCCGTAACATTTTTGAAAGCGCCGATATTATATGTCCCTCCCGTTCCGCAGCATATGAAATCGGCATCGTAGGCAAGCATATATTTTTGCTTTTTGATATTTTCTTTCGGGAACAAGGCATTATATATAGTTTTTGCCGTAAATCTCAGTCCCGAGTCTGTCAGGTTATCTCTCATATCCGACACCACAAAATATTCCATCGGCACTCCGAAATTTATCATTTCACCGTATAAATCTATTATTTCCGCATCATTTGCCGACGCAATTCTTACAAGCTCTTCAATGACTCCGCTGTAATTGGGACGTGCGTCCGCTTTCTGCATCGGTGTCGGTGTCATGATATATATTTTCACGTCGGGATTTGCCGATTTCAATGCATCAATCAATGTCTGATAATTATCCGCAAAGCTGTCATCAATGACATTCTTTGCAGCTTCCGCACCGCCGAACATTATCATTGCGGTATCGGGAGCATATACTGTCAGCGCATTTATATCTGCCGCACCGATATTATCCGCACGGAAATTCTTAAACTGATATTTTTCGCTGTCAAGCATCTGCGTAAAATACGGTGTAAATCCGTTTCTGTCGGCAAGTGTTCCTACCGCCGCAATCCTGCTTCTTTTGCAAAATTGAGTATATTCGTCCTCCGTCATAAACTTAAGCCACATAAAATCCGGCATACGCTTTGCGCCCTCCGTGATTTTCAGTGCTATTTTATGTGTCCCGTTCAACACTTCGTTAAGCTTTACCGTTACGCTTTCAAATGCCCAGCAGTCGGTCGATATATCGGCAGCAGATAGCCGTCTTTAATACATGCCCACTCCGACCATTCGGAATTGCCGTATTCCTTTATATTGAAATTAAGTGTATCGGCAAATTCGGCAGACTTCATTTTCTCCTCTGCAAGTCCCTCCGGCTCATAAACAAAATAGGCAAGCGCCGCCGTATTTTTCGGTGCGCAAATATTGACACCGTCAATAATTCTTCCGTAAGCACGGATTGTTCCCGTTTTTCCGGTCATGCTGTTTCCGGCTATTACGCCGTTTATGCCCGTTGAATTTTCAAATGCTGCTGCCGCATAACAGTTATTTACAGTTACATTATCCGCATGGCTTCCCAATATCCCTCCGGGGCCGCGTCCGCTTCCGGCAACATTCCCCTCAAAAGCGCAATTTGCTATTGCGCATGAGCCTTCCGCTTTTCCGACCAGACCTCCGACAGTAAATGTTCCCTGCGTACTTCCCGAGGCATAGCAATTTACAAGCTCCGATTCTTTAGCGTATCCTGCTATTAATCCGATATTGGGACTGTTTGTGCTTATAAACAAAAGAGTTCCCTCAACCGCTACATTTTTCACCGAAGCCTTGTTTATCACACCGAACAGCCCCTGATTTCCGACACGCTTGTCCGATGCAATCTCTATTGACGTTATTTTATGTCCGTTACCGTCAAATGTTCCCGTAAATGGCGCACTTGCGTCGCCTATAGGCGTCCAGTTTCCGTATTCGGCAGCTGCTTTATCCGCGGTTTCCGGCAGAATTATGTCCGAGGTCAGTTTGTAGCTTCCGCTGAGCGGATAATCGTCATTGCTGCCTATTTTTGCCAATTCTTCATATGTACCTATCTCCGTCACTGTTTCGGCACATATTCTTCCCGGCAGAAAAGCGGCAGCCGCCGTAATACTCAGCAGCCACGATATGATTTGATTTTTTTCATTTAATTGCCTTCCCTTCTCATATTTTTTTTAATTCTGTCGGGAATATTGTATGTGTTTTTTATATGTTTTTCTATCAAAATGTGTATTTTTTATATCACTTTATTATATTATCTGTACTTTTGCACGTTTTTTAACGGTATATTATAATCGTCCCAGACCATAACGCGTATTTCCTGTCCGCTTGTCAACGGCTCAAAATGCTCCGATATATCGATGGGAGTATTTTTCAAAAGTTCATCATTTCCTTTTCTTACTTTTTTAATTTTTTTCAGCCGTCCGCTATCATATAAAGCAAAATAAGCGTTTGCCGACAAGCTTGCGCCGTGCAGCTTTTCTATGGTTATTTTTGCATTGATTCCGCCGTCCGACGCATTTTTTTCAAACTCTGCGTCCGACACTGCCAATCCCTCTGTCGGCTGCCAGTAAACCGTGAGTATCTTTGAGCACAAATCATCCTCCAGCATAAGCATGTACTTTTTCGGTGTAAGCTTTACTGCGGAAAGCGGCATCACTATATCCATCAATCCCGTTTCTCCGAAACAGCCGTCATAGGGAATATCCTGTACCCATTCGCCCGTTTGTGCCTCGTAAATATGAATTGCCCCGACTTCGGTAAATGCCGATTCGCCGACAAAAATATAATCACCGCAAACCGCCAGTCCCGAAGTCAGATTCAGATATTTATTCTGATACAGTTTTTTACTGTATTTAAGCTTTATAATATATGACGGCTCACGGTTTCCCGTACTCCAGTTTTCAACACGTGCCAGTGTATCTCCCGGTGATTTTGACTGAATTGTCATCGGTATATTGCCGACGCCGTTATTATAGTTATAATCGTCAAACGCGCCTGTCAGATACATTACATCATTTTCAGCATCGTATCTGCTCATACGTAAATCGCTGTACTTTTTTTCGTTAAAGCCGTCTGTATTTTTTCCGTTAAACAGCTCCGGCACATCAAATTTCAATTCTTCATTATATTCCCACTGCGGAACACCGTTTGCATTTAACCCCTTATACGGAAGCTGCATGATTTTCCTGTCCGCATTGCGTGCATTGTAAATATTTCCGCCGCTGTCAATATCCCAGCCTATCCATACGTGAATGTATTTTGTCTCGGAGGAATACAGCACCTCCTCCGTATCGAGTTTTCCGTCCCCTGTGGTATCGTACATAAGCTTTACGCTGCGTGCTTTTGTATCATCGTATATTGCCATACACGGAATTGCCGTTTCACCGTCTGTTTCCGGGCTGAAACGGTATGCAAAAAGCGAATATCCGTACATATCCGTTGCGAACATCATTTTCGTACCGTTTACATTTCTTACGGCAATCGGGTGTATGGAATTATCGGTTATTCTGAAATCTTCGGGATATTTATGCGGATTTACGGTATATCCCGTATAACTCCACTCCTCGCCTGCCGGCTTTGAATAATCCATTGTAAAATGCTCGGATTTTGTATATATATCGGTCGGGTTGTCCGGTCCCGCCACCGCACTGTCCAGAAATTCAAGTCCGTACATTCTCCACCGCAGTTCATGCGAGGCGGTATAGCTTTCTATAAATGCCGTACCGAATGCTTCACTTTCGGCAGGGTTATAAACACCCGAATTGCACACATATATATTATTTTCGGCATCTGTGCCGATTCCCGAAATCTGATAAAATCTCTCATTTCCCACCATGCCGTTATTCTTTCCGTTTCCCGAGAAAATACCGCCTTTTTCACCGATATAGCCGCTTAACCGAGGACTGTTCGTATTAAGCTTATCATATATCAGAATACGCTCGTCCTTTCCCCTGTCCGGTACAAGGAGTCTGCCGTCACGCGTTGCCGCTAATGACCACAATTTCACGTTTCCCGGCGGCGAAATTGCACGCAGTGCATCTCCGTCCTGAGAAAAACAGGTTATCTGTCCCTCATTCAGTGACACCACCCAAAGATTTCCATAGCTGTCAAGCGCAAGCTGACCCGGATCGGGGCAATACCATTCACGCTCGTATTCCATCGTAACAGCATTATACACCTTTATTTTTTCATAAAACCTGTCACTTACAAACAATTTCGAGTCAGTTGCCGCCAAACCGGAGATTACACATTCATCATTTCCCGAAACCGTCCCGTCTTTTTCCCCGTTTCCGCTGTACAGCGGCAGATTGTCTATAGGCAAAAAACAGCGACTGCTTGATCCGCCGTTTGCATTTTTCATATTATCAAAGCTGTCACCCTTTGTAATATCCTCTGCCAGCCGCCTTGTAACTCCGAACCATACATATCCGCTTTCCGGCCAGTTCCCGTCATTTTTGCCCTTGTTCACGGCGCTCTGACCGAAATACACATACTTTGAATTTGCCGTTACGGCATATCCGCCCTCATAGCCCCAGCCGTGGCTGCCGCCGCCGACATTAGTGAGCTTTCCGTCGGTTATTTCGGAAAAATTGCTTCCGCCCTCGCTCCAGAAAGCATTTGTGTACATTTTTCCCGTTTCCGTAACATACACGGAGGAAACATCATGCAGCATAAATTCACGCATACCGTCATCATTCTCTTTGCCCGAATAGCTGTTTCCTATCCATGAAAAGCTTACATTTTCCGCTTTGACATTTATTCCGAAGCCTGCCGCAATACACATTGCCGTAAATACCGATAATATTTTTTTCCGCATAAATTACCTCTTATTAAGTTCCCTGTAATCCTTAGGAGTCAGACCTGTTATATTTTTGAATACGTTTGCAAAATGCGAGAAATGATTATATCCGACCTCCATCGCAATATCGCTTATTTTCTTATCCGTACCCACAAGCATTTTTTTTGCCGCCTCCACTCTCACCTGAGCAAGATATTCAAAAATGCTCAGTCCGATACTCTTTTTGAAAAGTCTTGACAAATATGACGCATTAAAAAACAGCTCATTTGATATTGTATCCCGTGATATGGGATTCATATAATTTTCCTCTATATAGTGCTTAACCATGGCAATTTTACCGTCATGCGTATCAGACTCACATTTTTCCATGAGCTCTTCAATTACGTCCGTACACCACTTTCCGAGTTTTTTTGATGAATACTCCGTCCCCTTTTCGGGCGGCATATCCGACAATTCGGAAATATTCATACCGCGCTTATTGCAGAAATCATAAATATAGAACATCATTCCATGATAGATAAGCTCGTTTGTTTCCTGTGTCATATGGGGGTTATTTTCAAAAAATGTGTTGATTTCCTTTATAAGCTGTTCCTTTCTCGTATATTCAAGCGCATTATCCGTATTCATAAAGAACGGCAGCTGTACAATCTCTTCCTTTGCCTCAATATCCTCATCTTTTCTGATGATGCTTCCCTTGTGTCTGAAATTGCTCCAGTATTTTTGCTGAATATATCTGTACTCGTCAATTACACTTTCAATCTCTGTAACCGCGCCGAGATAACAGCTTATTTTTACATGCAGCAGTTCATCGCAGTAGTTTACAAGCTTTTCACACGCTTTCTCTGCCTCCGCTTCCGACGCCTCGCCCTTGCAGTACACAATTCCGATATTATTTCCGTTATCGTCCTCAAGCATTTCTCCGCCGAAAATATCCGTGATTGTTTCCTGCGCCATATTTCTTATTCCGTAATTGAGCATATCTTCGTCAAAGAGACCGTCGTCCCACTCATCAAGCGAAATAAGTATTACTATAAAGCGAATTCCCTCCTCCAGCGGCTTGCCGACATTTCTGAAAAACTGCGCAAGCTTATTTTTATTGAGACAAAACCGTCCCGACAAAGCATCGCGCCAAAATCTCTCGACAACATACGGGATATTGCTGTTCCACAAATCACAGCTTTCGCGGTATTTTTCCATATAGTCCTGCTTTTGTCTTTCCGATTCGATAAATTCCGCCGCTGCCGCAACCGCCTTTTTTAGCGCATCAAACTGAATCGGCTTCAGCAGATATTCCACCGCTCCCAAAGCAAGTGCTTTTTTTATATACCAGAAATTTTCATGCGCCGTTGTCATAATAACCTTGGTATCAAGCTTATTGTCCTTAATGAACTCCATAATATCAAAGCCTGTTTTGCCGGGCATTACAATATCGGAAAGACATATGTCAATACTTTCGTTCATAAGTATTTCGATTGCCTCGTCCGTATAGCAGGTACAAAAAACCTTGTCGATATTAAGCTCATTCCAGTTGATTGTCCTTTTCAGTGCTTCCACCGCATACGGCTCATCATCAATAATAAGAATACTATACATTTTTTCCCACCTCCGTTACGGCCGTCAGCGGAATTTTTATAAGCACACTTGCTCCGCCCATGCTGTTATTATAAAAATCCATGGTGACGTTATTATTAAAGAACATATTAAGTCTCAGGTAAACATTTTTTATACCGATATGTTCAAGCTCCTTGCTGCTGCCGAGTTCACTTTTAATATACTCAATCTTATCCTTTGAAAAGCCGCTGCCGTTATCCGATATAAGTATGCAAATATATTCCGCCTCTTTTCTGACCTCAACACTCACTCTGAAAATTTTATCCTTTTCATTTTTGAAACCGTGTATAATCGCATTTTCCGTTATCGGCTGTATTGTAAGCGGAGGTATCTGTATATCAAGCGTTTTCGGATCAACATCAATGCTGTATTCCAGGTTATTCGGAAAACGTATTTTATGAATATTAAGGCATGTTTCTATGTGCTTGATTTCCCTTTCTATGGTTGTCGCAATTTCCGTATTATGCACGGCAAACCTGAAATAATCCGAAAGGTAATACACAAGCCTTGATACCGTTTCATAATCCTGAAGTGCGGAAAGGCTTGATATAAGGTTAAGACTGTTCATGAAGAAATGCGGATTTATCTGCGCCTGAAGCTGTTTAAGCTTTGCATACTTTTCTTTAAGCCGCGTTTCCGCTATATCCAGCTTCAAATCGTAAATTTTGTCAAGCATATCATTATACGCGCTTATAAGATAGTTGAATTCTTCGGAATTCTGTTCCTCTATACGCGCGTCCATAATTCCGTTCTGTATATTCTTAACCGATTTTACAAGCAAATTTATAGGTCTTTGAATTGCATGATACTGCAGGATGTAATACAGTATCATAAGAATTACCACGCTTAAAAAGAAATATATCAGAACCGCGCGGCTGAAATATGGAATTTGATTATAAATTCTGCTTTCATCTATATATTCCTGCATCGAAAAATCAACGGTTTTAAGCTTTGTTTCCACCGCCGTATCAGGCAAATTCTCAAGCATGCGGGTGCTGTTATGCAATATATTTCCGTCGGAATCCTTAATTATTATGCCGCACTCGTTTTCCGCATATGAACCGCGCAGGTCAGCGGCTATGCTGTCCACGCCGAGAATTACGCCTATATATGTACTGTATCCGACATTTATCGCCTTGACAAGATAATAATTCCCGTCACCGAACTGTTTTGTAAACCATATTCCCAATCCGGTGCAGCAATCCACAATACTGTCCTTATACTCTACATATTGATTGCCGTTCCCCTTGCTTGCCATAATCAAATCGTCATTCTGCCCCACATACACAAAATATGCGTCCATTACCTCATAATAATTCAAATCGTCAAGAAATTTTTTGCGTATTTCATTATATGCCAGTATATAATCCAAGCTGTTTTTGCCCTCCGCCTGCATAATTGTCTGCAGCAGATTGCGTTCCTGATATGTAATGTTCACAATATACGTTCCGACCTCGGTAAGACGCTTATCCCAATAATCCGATTTATCCTGCATGCTCTGACTGTTAAAACCTATAACACTCTTTTTCAGCGTTGCCATGGAATGTTTGTTTATGATAAGCAAAAAAATCATTGTAAACAAAATAAACATAGCAAACATGAAGTTTGTTTTTGTTCTGAGTGACATCACTTTCTTCTGCTTCATTCTATACTCCCGTCATTTATGCACTTTATGAGCCTTTCCGCTTTCTGTTCAAGCTCACCGCCGTTTGTTTCTTTCAAAGTATATACCGCGGCTTTTCCGAAAAATCCGCCGCCGTCATATTTATCTTTGTACTGTGCCGTACCTGTTTCGGTATATAATATAATCTCGCTGTAATTTCCGCATGCGTCCGCTATCCTGACATATGACGGAACCGGGCCGTTTTCGGGTATTTTATATTCTTTCTTATTCACCCACAGCGATGCATTATGCAGATTATGCGGCAAACGCAAAACAAAATCATTGCCCGGATTTTTGATTTTTCGGCAGTACACCCATTTTCCGCTGTCCTCCGTATCCGTGAAAAAGTATGCCGGAGCTTTCAGAGGCACTTTTACGCTTTTAATAAGTAATTTTTCCGCTTCTTCACAGCTTATGTCCGCCGTATCGGCTGATACACAGCTCCAGCCGTCCGTAATATCATAAGCTTCGTTTTTTTCATCATACGGCATTATCATATGACACCATTTTACCTTTTTCCCGTGCTTGGTGTTATCTATAATAACCGATTTTTTATCAAGCGTATTTGGGTAGCCCTCCACTGTTTCAAGCGTTATTTTGCCTCCGCCATATACATCCTTTATATACATTCCCGTATATTCCGGTGTTTTCGTTATTACCGCATTGCCGTACATAACGGCAGACGAACGGGCAATAAGACGCATTGTAAAATCATGTTCATTTTCAAATTCAGCCTCATCCTCTATAAGCCAGAATGCATCGTTTACAAGCGTACATCTGCGCGTAACCGAAACGGCATCGGGGAAATTCTGTCTGTATATCGGGGTTACATCGGCATATATGGATTTATTCTTCGCATCAACCTCGGATTTACCGATCTGCTCCGCACTGCCGCGCGGACGCATTGCTTCATATCCGTCAACCACTATTGCGGAATGTGCGCCGACACAGCCGTAGCCGTCATTAACCGTTATTTTTTCTATGGACATAAAGCCGAAGCTTTTTTCCGTGTCGCTGAACTTAAATCTGCCACAGTCTCCGCACGGCACTCCCTCGGTCAGAAGCGGTGTACCGTATGCCGAAAGAATAAGTGCGTTTGGATTGCAGTGAAAACGTGCGATATGCTCCTCCCGTGCATTGTCAAACATCTGTACCGCCGCAAGCTCCATATTTTCCGAGACAATGCAGGCGGCAATATCTTTCATATACCACGAATCAAAAGGCTTTGATTCTTTTTCGCCGTCATGATACCATATAAGCGTCCACACAAGGTCATCAAAGCCCCAGCCCGTGATAACCGAAAAAGCATAATCCGTATAATTTTTAAGCAGGCTTGTATATTTTTTCTCGTTCGTTCTGCGCGCATTGTAGCTTAGACATTGAAGTGTCGGAAGAATATATCCGTAATGGTCCCACGGCAGTGCAAGTCCGTCGGGCATTATTTCGCGTGCCATTGTTTCCGATACACTGCGGCATTTTTCAAAGCAGTCCTTTTTGTAAATTCTCTCCAAAAGCTCCGTACCGAACGGAATACATGAAGCTATAACATGATTCATATAGGTACTGCCTTCTCCGCTGTAACCCTCTTTTCCCATTTCACCGAGTACAAACTCAACACGGTCGATACTTTCGCAAAACATCATTTGTGCAATTTTGCTGTTAAACGGCGGATTTCCGAAAATATATCCCGTAAGCGCACAGCTTATGGCAAGCGACAGCGTTTGGTTATCGGCTGTTTCGGGATACGGCTTCACTCTGAAACAGCTGTAATAATACATAAACTGGTGCGCTGTGAATTTTTCCGCAATGCTTACAGCCTCCCCGGTTGAAACAGCCCCCGATGCATAAAGCCATTGCAGATACAGCGCCCACCGTGCATGAGGGAAAGCAAAGCACCATGAATGGAAATGCACACCCGGATTATACCGCAGATTTTCCAGTGAAGCCGCATATTTTTTTACCGCTACCACGGCACGCGGGTAATCGGCATCACCGTCCGAAATAATTGCCGCAAACGGCTCAAACCAAGGATATCCGCCCTGCTTTGCTTTATGCTTTATACCGCTCCAAAGCTGTGATATAAATTCATCATGCGTATTGAGAATTTTTTTCCGCAGTCCGTCAATGTCATCTATGTAAAACGGTTTTTGGTTAAGCTCGTCATTAAATTCAAAGCCGACACGCTTTTCCGCGGACGGCTTTATGCCGTTCAAAGCCTTTTCCGCCTCCTTGTGGGTACACCATTCGGGATCGTTTTCCGCTTTTCGGAGAGTATCGGCACACTCTTCACAGCATAATGCCCCAAGCGCCTTTACCGCCGCCGCACGTACACTGTAGTCCTCATTCTGATTTTCGGCGCATCCGCACATTGCCGCACATAAGTTTTTCGCAGGCTTTACATTTTCCCTCTGACCGATTTTCAGCACCGAAAGACATACCGCCTGTTTAATTTTTCCGCGGCGCTGCCATGCCTGTTTTTCCCGTTCCGTTGTACCGTCGGGGAAAACTATATCATCAACTTCATTATCGCCTGCCGCGGCATCGGTGTTCTTAAGTCCCGCAGGCTGGGTATATAAAGGCTCCTCATTCTCTGCCTTAAGCAGATTTTCAAGCATCGGAAAATGCTTTGCACTGCCGTACATTCCGATTGCCACAGCCGCACTGTATCTTACGAAAAAATCTTCCGACATAACAGCCTCCGAAATGATTTTTTCCCATTCGCCGTATCTCATATCCTCCTTTTTAAAGCAGCCTTCCATCTTTTCAAAACATTCATGCATCGGATTATCCCCCACCTTATATTATAAATAAATTCAAATCAAGAGACCTCCGCCCGGCGGCAGTCTCCTGTTTTGAAATCATTTACCGCGTCAGGGCATGACTGCTTTTAAACTGTCATGCCCTGCTGTTCTTTTATTTCTTATCCGTTATTTGTTTTTTTCCACTCATCATACTGCTTCTGAGTTTCTTCAATAACCTGATCTATTCCGGCTTCCTTAAGCTTTTGCGCATACTGACCGATTGTTTCTTCGGCATTTCCGACGCCCACCTTAAGCGGCAGCTCGTAGGATGTGGCAAGATTGTTTATTGCCGCAATACGATCCTTAATTGATGCGGTATCGGTATAGAAGCCGAGTATCGG
>CAJKHT010000085.1 GCA_905199755.1 uncultured Eubacteriales bacterium
ATATATCATCTTGGAGGTTTCGTAAAGAGTTTACACAAAATTCGGGGTTGACTCTATTATTAAAACGTATTCTGAATCGGTTCTGATACTTCCCAACTTATTAGACGAATATTAAACTTTTCATAAGCTTCTTCTGCCTCATAACCAATTTTTCCAGTCTTGCCATCCGCAGTTTGAAACTCATAACTAACATAGTCAAAACCTTGAGCATCTCTTGCAAAAGGATTGGTGTTATCACCCATGTAATATGCAGCAGTTCCATAGTAAAAATATAATTCTAATATTGTTTGACCGAATTCATTTGTTACCTCTAATGGGCGCAAATTCAAAAGCGTAAGCTTTTCATTACCGCTTTTGAGCGTCGTTTTCCACCTACGAACCTTACCTGCTGTCCCACGATTCACAAACCCATCAAATTCACATATTATAGTATCCTCTATTACTTTTGTTTCGCCATCAATTTCATAAACTAATTTAAAAGGGAACTCTCCATATGTAATCTCTGGTTTTTCTGGATTTGGTCCAAATGAGAATATAGCACCACTTATAACTAATAAATAAAAAATACCAACCAATATCACCAAAGATACAATACTTATACTGATTATCAAAATCATTTTCTTCATCCAAAGCCTCCTTACAGCGCACGCTTAACTGCATCCATATAATGGTTTTTAATGGGCGCTGGAATTTTAATTTCCCTACCGAATATACTCCAATCAACAGTCCAATATTGTGTAGGTAATAATGGTTGTGTAGTTCCAAATCTCGCATAACCAATTGCAGCTGATAAGACTTCCCCATCAACGTAATAATTCTTAATTCCAGATTTATTAGTTTCAGTCAATCCGTATTTACTGAAATTAAAATTCGCCGCATTAAAAGTAATTGCATTTTTATTTGTAGCCGTAGCCGCGGCAATCGCTTCACCGCCTCCTTTTGAATGCCCAACAAATGTAATTTCTTGCGAATGTGAACCAACAAAACCCTTACTGTAATTTATAGCATCCCACATATCAGCTGATTTTGAACTCAAATAAGCTTCCGCATTATTAACCCAATTTTGTAAATTATCTGTACCCTTAAACACAATGACATATTCCGAAGGATTTTCCCAGTCATCGCTATTCCTAATGTAGATGCCCATTTTCATACTTTCACGCCCCACCAGACATCAATCAAACGCCAACCTGATACTATTCTATCCTTTTTGTCGTTATTTTGATCCCAATGATAAATATGGTCAGCCATTTCAGCTGCTTCCTTGGTAGTCGGTGCCAGTCCGAACGGGTCGAAAAACATGATGGGATTATTATTTGCATACACATACCAGTTCGAGCCGTCCCGAGCAGGGTCCTCATTTATAAACCGTCCCGTTTCGGGGTTATAGTAACGGTTGCGCAGATACACCCAACCTGTTTCGGCATCATAGTATTCACCGCAGTAACGGAACGGATTTTCGTATGATTCGGACATTTCGGTTATTTCACCGAATGAATTATATTCATATGCATTTGTCTGTGTACCCATAAGAAAATCATTTACACGAGTAACATCTCCGTGAATATTTTTTACGTATGTATAGTTATTTACGCTGAAAGCACCTTCGTCTGCATGCTGATTGAGGCAAGTTATTCCATACCCAATTTATTGTAATTCTCTACCGCATCTTTTACTTTAAAATTATATTTACAATTGTCAACACTTAACCAGTCATTAAAGACATCTGCTCGGGCGACGGAATAAACCATTTGAACTTTTTGTTCATAAATCATATTTAAAATCTCATTTTCGCTTTTGCCGTTCTTCTTAATTACTATATATTGTCTCATTCCTGCTTGGCTCATAGCATCTGACGTAATACAATATATGCTGTCCCTTGGGTTAAATGTTTTTATCATATTTCGCATATTCTTATCCGGTTTTATATAAAATTTCATTTCTTGTATGTCCTTATCCTCAGATAGGTTGTTTATTATGTAATACAACGATATAAACATGTATTCAGCTGGCGATTTATCAATTTTCTTTTTTAATTCATCTAATTCATCTGACTGGTGAAATTCACTAAAATACATGTCATAATTTTGCGTTGGTTCTATTTGAATGTCATTTATTTCAACAATAATCTTTTCATTGTAATATGTGTTTAAGCGATATTTGGTTATTCTAAATGCAATAAATGATATACATATAAGAATAAATGTAAAAATGAATATTATAAGACTTTTCTTTGTCATATTTATTCTCCTTATGCGTCATCTCTTATTCGAACTATATATACATATTGAAAATCTTCAGGGCTTTTTTTGTTATCAAGATAGGTTCCTAAGTCGCCGTCGTTTTTATCATCATCATGTTGTGCATATTTTATTCTACCATTGTCAGTAGAGACGATTATGGCAGTATGTCCCATTTTCAAGTCTTTAGGATTTTGAAAATACATAACATCACCTGGCCTGATGCCATATAAATCAATCGCAGCAGAAATCCATTTTGATTCATGAATGCAGATAGCATTTCCATTTGCATAATTAGAATTGGGAAATTCACCTGTACAATTTGTGAATGCTTTAAATTGCTCCTCTGATACTGTCCATGTTTTAGAATAACTTCCTTTTACGTATTTTCTACTACCATAGGTAAGCCTGTAATACCAGTCATCAGAACTATGTAACTTCCCGGCAACTAAGCACCAAGATATAAAATTAGTGCAATCTTGTTCAAAACGCACAGGTGGCTTCCTATCATCGAAATTTTGTGCCCACTCACTCTTTCTACTAAAAATTGAATATTTCATAGCATAGTCCACGGCAGCCCATCTATCATACAACCCCCATGGATCAACAAACGTCACCGGGTTATTTTTGCAATAGGTATACCAGTTCGAGCCGTCCCGAGCAGGGTCCTCATTTATAAACCGTCCCGTTGCGGGATCATAGTAGCGATTTCGCAGATACACCCAACCTGTTTCGGAATCATAGTATTCGCCGCAGTAACGGAACGGATTTTCGTATGATTCGGACATTTCGGTTATTTCACCGAATGAATTATATTCATATGCATTTGTCTGTGTACCCATAAGAAAATCATTTACACGAGTAACATCTCCGTGAATATTTTTTACATATGTATAGTCATTTGCACTGAAAGCGATTCCGTCCGTTCCGTAAACATATTGTCTGTCCGCTGCAAGGTCTGTTCCTGCATTTGTACGCTCAAGGCACATGTTTCCTCTGTCCCATGCATATTCTGTTCGTATACCGTTTACTGTTTTGCTCTTTCTGAGTCCGTCGGCATTATATTCATACGAAATTTCCAAACCGTCTTTTTCGGCTTCAATGAGGCGATTGGAAGCATCATATATATATTGCTCCACTGTAACATCGGTTCCGTCAATAATCTGTCTGCTTTCCATATTACCGTGTCAATATTTTTAATATGTATGACACGCCATATACGATCACTGAAAACTATTTTGAATTGGTGAACGTATACTCCAGCTTTTTATTATAATACCATATTTATTGGATAATTCATTGTCAAATATAAATTGTTGACTTTTAGTACCATCTTGATACTTTGTTTCACATATAATATTCGGAGAAAAGGTATGATTATTGTAATCTCCCATATAGTATTTTGCAGGTCCTATATCGTAATATATAGTCACATTATCATAAGATAATAATACTACATTTTGCTTACCGCTTTTTAAGAACGATTTCCATTTTCTGACTTTACCACTGTTTTCGGATATACCAATGCCGTCGTATTGGCATACAAGGGTATCCTTGATGGTATATTCTTCGTTTTTCATTTCATAAACCAACTCAAAAGGGAATTCTTCATATTTTATTTTAGGTTTATTCGGTGTTTCACCTATGCAATACCCTACAAATAGTACAAGCCATGGCAGAATAGCATAAATTAATATAGGAATTAAGATAACTAGAATAATAATGCTCAATTTTCTCATTTATACCCACGTATAATAAAAATCAGTCAGAAAGGGGCTAATTTTTATTATTTCTCCCTTCTTTAAAATTTGTTATATTTGCAGGATTAGCTACCTGCGGTATAATAAAGACAAGCACTGTGGATTTGTATCTATTTTCTTACAGCTTAGACTGGTTCGAGGTGACTCAAACCACAGTGGTTTGTCTGAAATGGTAATTAGTTAGTTAACGCTTTGACGTTTCTATTTGCGTGAATACATTGGCAAGCCGTCTGTGGAAAACAGCAGTGCAAAAATATTAAAAGGAGGAAACCATGTATTACATTGGTAAAGAAAATTTACCGTTTCCGACTGTGTATACTATATCTTTACCCGCACCATTCGGATACCACTCCGGATTCAATCTGTTTCCGCAAGCACTTGTTATGGCAATAAGAAGTAAAGAGAGAATAAATATTTTTTTCATAGGAAATCACTACTATTCAACATTAGGATCCGGAGATGTTCTATACCATTTTTCAGGAATATCATACTGCCATTCCTTGGCTTTATCCTGCATTTCTTCTACACTTTCAAACGGGCCGTAAAGCTTTTGCTCCTCAGTGTCCAATGCATAGTATTTTTCTTTAAGAATGCAGTTTTCGGAAATATCATCAACATTCCGTGTAAACACATACCTATCATTATATGAAAATTCCTTTACAAATGATGGAATTTCAGCATCAACCGTTTCTTCTCCTACATACTTAATTATAATATCCTCTGAATTTATTCGCCACACCTCATAATCATTAGGAAGGGTATAATTCCAATCACTGATACCGGCACAAGATATCAAAAGCAACATTACAATTAAACTAATGAATATAAACATTTTCTGCATTTTTTATAGTCCCTTCTTAAACTGATAGCTCCAAAAGAATGGAGTAAGGTTGCCTTTTTTCTGCATATCGTATCCCCAATTCTTAATCATATATTGTTTTATTATAATACCATCCAAGGTCATTTATTTTTTTAGTTATTATCTTTTTTGCATTAATTTCAGATAAATCGGGCTCTTCGTAAGGGGAATATAGCAACCCTACGCTTTTGTTAAATGATCCCTTGGTCTGAAAACACAGATAATTATACTCTTTTAAAATCCTGACAAATCCTTGCTTTTTTAATGTTTCAATGCATTTAAGCAGATTATTATCTGTAATAGTATAAGAGGTATTGATGAACCCGTCATCAACCTCATTCTTTTCAGAACATTCTATCTTATTTATTGCATCATAAATTTCAATTCTGATAATATCATATTGTTCATATTGCGGATTGTTCAGATATTCGCATATTAATGTAATTTGATTACTGCATTTGTTGTATTTTTGTTTTATCCCAACTGGTACTTCCGAGAAATACAATATAGATATATATACTATAATAAAGCAAAAACTTAAACTGCAAATAATATGCAACTTATTTTTATGTATCATTGTACGCCAAACCTCACTTGTATATTTTTCCCTGTATACCAATCAACTCCTAACTGAACATATCTTTCATCTAAAAATTCATTTTTGAAATCAGATAATCCATGATTTGCAATATGGTATAGAAAAGAGCCGCTCTTTAAAGCTGTACTGGAAAATCCGGCAGCTTTTCCTAAATAACCATATGTTATATTTCCAATATCATCTATTACAACAGGGCGACCATAAAAGAATACTGTTTTATTATAAGTGTTTTGTGATATCCCTAATGTTTTAGACCATATTTCTGCATTTCGCTTTACATTCCATGGACCTTGATTTTTTACTTGCTTTATAAACCAATCCGAATCCAATTTATGATTTTCGAAATCAGCAGTTGAATTTACTACGGCTGATGTGACTGGTGAAGATATATCAAAATATTGCTTTAATCCGCCGTTTATAATTTGAACCCCAGCATTAATATCTTCTTGTGTTCGATATATCAATCCCAGTGAACTCCATGTTTGAACACCAACAACACCCCAATCTGAACCGGTATTTCCAAGACCCATTTGATTCTTATAAGCGTTTACTGCATTAAGTGTTTGCTGCCCAAAGTAACCATCAATTGCACCGGAATAGTAACCCAACCATGCCAATTCATTTTGCATGACTTGTACATCTATATTATAGTCTCTATTTGATTTTAACCTGTCATTGTAATCGAACAACCCCCATGGATCAACAAACGTAACCGGGTTATTTTTGCAATAGACATACCAGTTCGAGCCGTCCCGAGCAGGGTCCTCATTTATAAACCGTCCCGTTTCGGGGTTATAGTAACGGTTGCGCAGATACACCCAACCTGTTTCGGCATCATAGTATTCACCGCAGTAACGGAACGGATTTTCGTATGATTCGGACATTTCGGTTATTTCACCGAATGAATTATATTCATATGCATTTGTCTGTGTACCCATAAGAAAATCATTTACACGAGTAACATCTCCGTGAATATTTTTTAAGTATGTATAGTCATTTGCACTGAAAGCAACTCCGTCCGCTCCGTACCGGTATTAATTTAATTATACCTGACTTATTCAAACTCTATTTTTTCTAAGCCTGTAATAATTTCTGCACCGTCTCCCTTAACGCGATATGTTTTTTCACTTATTGTATCCTCTATAAAGAACTCGCCATAAATCAGAAAAGTTGTCTTTATTACTTCAAGCATTAAATTGTTATTGCATTATTCTGCGTTCGGATTGGTGAGCAATGCATATATGTCATTGTAATTAATGTAACAAAAATGAGCGCTTATTATTTTTATTACATTGTCTTGATCTTTAGTCGTTTTCGTTATAGCTACTAAAGCGTTCTTATCGTATCCATATGTATCTTTAATATCAATTTCATATAAAAATTCATCATATTGTATATAAACGCTGTCGGTATGAGATTCGGTAAAATATGTGTTTGTTCGATACTTAGGTAAACGGTTAAATTTCTTTATGAAATATTCAATATCCGCTTTGTTCTCTATATCGCACGGGGATTTTGCTTGCCTATCGAGTGCTAAGGCAAATCTTATACTTTGCGCACCTGTTACAGGCAAATATATAGGTTTAATATAACAATATGTTAAACTCAATATAACTAATATTACAATGCAAATTATGTATAATGTTTTTTTCTTCATAAAATCACCTCATCCGTAAATCAAACGATAACCTTGTCTATATCTGACAGGTTCGCCATTGGCCTTTTTTTCAACATAGTCATACCATGTCCGCTGACCTTTAATGTCTTTTTTCCAGTTACCGGTATTATATCCGCCTCTTAATAATTGCCCTGTTTTATAATCAAAAATTGTTCCACCATCCCAGGCATGTATATATTTTATCGTCATTCTCTTTTTAAAAGCATATGCAAGGTTATAGATGTCGGGATTTCCACTATTGCAAACACTAAAAGTTAAATGTTCTATGCTTTTCCATGCTAAATCATTTACAGTATAACCTATATACAGTGATGCATCTTTTGCAAGTATTGCACTATGATCAGTGAAAACAAAGTGACCTTGTGCGGTTCCGGCATTTTTATCACCTACGGCACCGCCATGCGCGATAATATATACTTCATCAATAGGCACATCATATCCTTCCAAATTATATCCTACTCGTTTATTCCATACTTCTTTGAATTCCCAGGCATTTCTAACGGGATAGCATTGAACCGTAATTCCTCTCGCTTGCAGTTCGTTCCTTTTTATTATTGCTTCATCTGCGAAGGTACGTTCTTTATCTCCGGATTGTGCATCCATATCATATATTATATATGCATCCAATCCCCATGGATCAACAAACGTCACCGGGTTATTTTTGCAATACACATACCAGTTCGAGCCGTCCCGAGCAGGGTCCTCATTTATAAACCGCCCTGTTTCGGGGTTATAGTAACGGTTGCGCAGATACACCCAACCTGTTTCGGAATCATAGTATTCGCCGCAGTAACGGAACGGATTTTCGTATGATTCGGACATTTCGGTTATTTCACCGAATGAATTATATTCATATGCATTTGTCTGTGTACCCATAAGAAAATCATTTACACGAGTAACATCTCCGTGAATATTTTTTACATATGTATAGTCATTTGCACTGAAAGCGATTCCGTCCGTTCCGTAAACATATTGTCTGTCCGCTGCAAGGTCTGTTCCTGCATTTGTACGCTCAAGGCACATGTTTCCTCTGTCCCATGCATATTCTGTTCGTATACCGTTTACTGTTTTGCTCTTTCTGAGTCCGTCGGCATTATATTCATACGAAATTTCCAAACCGTCTTTTTCGGCTTCAATGAGGCGATTGGAAGCATCATATATATATTGCTCCACTGTAACATCGGTTCCGTCAATAATCTGTCTGCTTTCCATATTACCGTTAGCGTCATATTCAAATATTTCCTGTATTTCGCCTGTTTCATCCGTCATTGTTGATGACCCTGTCAGACAATTATTTTTATTGTAATCATAGCTCATAATATCGCCATTAGAGTTATATTGGTCGGTTCTGTTTCCGGAAAGATCATATCCGTATTCGGTTATAAATACCGTACCGTTTTTTGATACTTCTTCATGCTGTAAACGGTCAAAGCTGTCATACTGATAAGATTTTGATATTCCCGTAACAGAATCCGTTTCGTTTATTCTGTTTCCGTCAACATTATACGCAAACGAATATGAATTATACTCGGTAGCGGCATACTTATTCACCATTGATACCGGCAGATTTGCATTGTTATATGTAATTTGGCTTATTGTTCCGTAGGTGTTTTTTAATATCATATTTCCGTTTGCATCGTACTCATACGAACAGCGGGATATGCTGTTTGCCGATATGCCGGTAATTCTGTTCATTGCGTCATATGCGTAGGTAACAGATTGGGTATCACTGTCGGCACCGCTTATGCTGTGTCCGGTTACGTTTGAATTGAGGTCATATGTATAGTTGTTGGATATGCCGTTCATAGTTTCTTTCGTTAAACGTCCGAAACCGTCATATTCATAAGCAGCACTGTCCGTCAATTCATCATTCACATATATTTCTTTTCTCAGCAGCTGACCTATATCGTTATATTCGTATAACTGCCGTTCTCTGCGTCTTTCGCCGTTGATATCGCCGTATATGCATCGTTCTTTTAAGCCGAACAAGTCATACTCGTCAATGTACTCATTATCTTTTCTGTCGTCTGTTATCCAGGTTTTTCCGTCTGAATAATTGGTATATAAAGATGATTTTCCTGTTGCATCGGTGATGGTGGAAACATATCCGAAACCGTCATATTCATAAGAGGTAACGGACGCGGTTTCAGGTATGTTTTCATCTATCCGGCTTATGCCGGTTATCATTTTTGTAAGCTGCCCGGCTGTGTTATACTCATACTGTACCGAGTTATCCTCATATGTACCCTTAATTGTAACCCCAACATTATTATGCATAATGTCATATGCGTAGTCCTTTTCCTTATAGCTTTCATCGGCTCCTGCCGCATTGTTTTTGATTTTTTCCTTTGCAAGGTTTGAAACTCTGTCATAATAATATTTTGTTACTGATGTATCTGCTTCAAACGGCGACTCGGTTTTTACAAGTCTGTTCATTTCATCATATGTATATGAAGTTTTATTCCCGAGTGCATCGGTATCGGATATTTTTCTGCCTGCCATATCATATTCCGAACGGCAGGTATTTCCGAGCGCATCGGCAGTACTTATCTGATTGTTTAATACATCAAACTCATATACAGTACTGTTTCCGAGCGCATCTGTTTCTTTAACAACATTGTCATAAATATCGTATTCCTTTGATGTTGTTATGGTCTGATTATCGGCGGTTAATTCGGTTTTTATTAACCTGCCGTATCGGTCGCATGTTTCTTTTTGCCCTGCTGTTTTTGTTCCGTCTGCTCCGATAGTGGTTTTTAAGGTATCAAATGTCTGAGATGTAGTATTTTTTGTATATGTGTAATTTTCCGTATATTTAAGTTTACCTTGAAAATATACTTCTTTTGTAAGTGTTCTGCCGATTGCATCATAGGTATATGTTTCATGATATAAACATTATACTATAATAAACAAATATTTACAAGAATTTTCTTCAATTTTGCTCAATATTTTTTGTTTACATCGTAAATATTTGTGCAATTTTATCTTGAAGAACAAAACAAAATATGTTATAATAAAGTAGATTATGGATAAGCCTGTCGGTTTATTCCGGCGCCGTCAAACGCGTCAGCTTTTTGAAAGGAGTAATATTATGAAATATTCAGCAGAAGTAGAACATATGTGTCCTCTTGCCAAAGGCGCATATCACGGTCCCGCTCCTATTCCTCAGGAGGGAAAATGGACTCAGGCAACGGAAATCAAAGATATTTCCGGCTTAACTCACGGTGTAGGCTGGTGCGCACCACAGCAGGGAGCCTGTAAATTAACTTTAAACGTAAAAGAGGGCGTTATTCAGGAGGCTCTCGTTGAGACAATCGGCTGCTCGGGTATGACTCATTCGGCAGCTATGGCTTCGGAAATCCTTGTCGGAAAAACTATCCTTGAAGCTATGAACACCGACCTCGTATGCGATGCTATAAACACCGCTATGAGAGAATTGTTCTTACAGATTATATACGGACGTACACAGACCGCATTCTCAGAGGACGGTCTGCCCATCGGCGCAGGTCTTGAGGACTTGGGCAAGGGCTTGCGTTCACAGGTTGGTACTACATACGCAACTCTCAAAAAAGGCCCGAGATACCTGGAGCTTGCAGAGGGTTACATAACAGAAATCGCTGTTGACGAAAACGATACTATAATCGGTTATAAGTTCGTACACCTCGGTAAAATGATGGAAAACATCAGAAAAGGCATGGATGCCAACGAGGCGCTTCAGAAAGCAAGCGGTCAGTACGGCAGAGTCGAAGATGCTGTTAAGCTTATCGACCCGAGAAATGAATAAGAAGGAGGTAAACTATAATGGCATTATTTGAAAGTTATGAGAGAAGAATAGATCAGATTAACGCCGAACTCGCAAAGCACGGCATATCTTCAATAGAAGAAGCTAAACAGATTTGTGACGAAAAGGGCGTTGATGCATACAACATCGTAAAGGGTATTCAGCCGATATGCTTTGAAAATGCTTGCTGGGCTTACGTTGTAGGCGCTGCAATCGCAATCAAGGACGGCGTTAAGACAGCTGCAGAGGCTGCCGAAAAAATCGGCGTAGGCTTGCAGTCATTCTGTATTCCCGGTTCTGTTGCCGATGACAGAAAGGTTGGTATCGGTCACGGAAATCTCGGCGCTATGCTTCTGAGAGATGAAACAAAGTGCTTTGCATTCCTCGCAGGTCATGAATCATTTGCTGCCGCTGAGGGTGCTATCGGTCTTGCAAAGAGCGCAAACAAGGCTCGTAAAGAACCGTTAAGAGTTATACTGAACGGTCTCGGCAAGGACGCAGCCAAGATTATTTCAAGAATCAACGGTTTTACTTATGTTCAGACTAAGTTTGATTACTATACCGGCGAACTGAAGATTGTTGAAGAAATCGCATATTCAAAGGGCGAAAGAGCAAAGGTTCGCTGCTACGGCGCGGACGATGTCCGTGAGGGCGTTGCTATCATGTGGAAAGAGGGCGTTGACGTTTCTATCACAGGTAACTCAACAAACCCGACTCGTTTCCAGCACCCCGTTGCAGGTACATACAAGAAAGAATGTA
>CAJKHT010000086.1 GCA_905199755.1 uncultured Eubacteriales bacterium
GCCTTGGTTTTCAAGGTCTTTCTGATTTAGTCCTATTATCGCACAATAATCCTTTACAATAACCGTTCCGACTTTTCCGGCTTCGATATCCTTTATCAACCTTTTCCAGCTTGGACGCTCAAAATTGCCACCCGAAAATCCGTCATCGGAATAATGCTCAAAATTTGAAAATCCGTTTTGCTTTGCGTAGGTTTCAAGCATTGCCTTTTGATTTACAATGCTGTTGCTTTCTCCCAAAAGGTCATCATCTTTTGATAACCTCTCATATAGAGCTGTTATTTTCGTTTCCGTCTGCCTGTTTGTCATTTAATAAAACTCCTTTCAGGCTGAACGGCTCATTTGCGATACATCTATTATACCACACTTTTCGCCGTTTGCCAACGGATAATCAGAAATTATCCGTAAAAATTTTTCTTCCATTGTTTCTTTTGCGTTTTCACTAAAAAAAACATTGACCTTGTAGGTGGTCGTTCCTATTCTTTTTGTTAAAATAGTATTACTCATAATTTTTACTCCTCCAAATCTATTGACAAATACAAACGATTGGTGTATAATCTATTTTGTAATCTGTTTATTTTGTTACAGATTACTCCCTCTATATTATGGAGAAATACCGATACAAAATCGGAAAGGTTTTTGAAAAATTTATTTTGCACCTTGAAATTTTAATACAGACAGGTGGTGATACTTCGGTGTACGATAAATTTGACTATGATGCGGTTGAGCAAAAAGAAGCGGAATTACTGCAAAAGGCTCTGTCGCTTGAAGCCGCAAACGCTCCTCCCGAAACCGCACCGAAAGTCACAGCAACTCCAAAAGAACAGCTTAAACGGGATATTAAAGCGGCTGCATTGGAAAGGCTTGAACAAGCAGCCGAAACCGTCAAGGATTTTGAGAATGTAACGGAGCAATGGGACAGGCTCGATGAAAACAGAGAAAGAAAGGAACGATATTGGGAGATATGCCGAAATAATGAAGATTATCCGCTTGAATACGGCGAAGCAACCTACGGTACGGTGTTTCCGAAAAATCTCAATTCTGTTATTGCAAAACAGATACGAAGGGGCGAATTTTTAGACGCCGTATTTGACAATCCTTACGAAATACAAGAGCTTGTAACAGATGAATACCTATACAAAATCTTAAACGAATTAAAACCCGAACACAAGGAGTTGCTGTATCTGACTGCAATTAAAGAAATGAGCAACACACAGATAGCGGATTTGCAAGGCAAAACCGACAGGGCGGTGCGATATATGCAAGACACCGTATTCCGCAAGATACGAAAAAAGGTGTATGACTACCTTACATCCGAAATGGGCAAAACTCACGATATGACGCTCACCGAAAAGAGATTTGTCGAAAACTATAAAACTGAATATTTTGAAAAAAGACGAAAACAAAAATATGAAAATAATAATGAGCAAAAATACATAGGTCTGTTTGACCTGCTCATTTTTAGATAAAAACTGATATTTGTTAATTTATATAAAAGTTGAGGTAAAACATAATGAAAGATTTTTTTGAAAATTCAAGGTCGAATTGGGTACGCTATAAAAGCTATGAATTTAAGGAAAAAGACAGGGGTTTATACATAACTCCGTCCGAAAACGCAATGCCCGATTTATATAATATTATGAAGTGCAGAGAGCAAATAATTGTTGACGCATTAAACACTGGCTTGCTCTGTATGAAACAAAATGTTGATGAAGAAGAAAAGAAAAAAGCCGTAATAGAATTCGTGTCGCATTACGGTCTGCTCGGCTTGATGACGACGATTACATCAACCCCGGCATTTATGGATTATGAAGTGGTACATTTTATAAAGAACAGGTTTATAAAGGCAGAAATTATGGATACGCTCGAATATATTGCAAAATTCTATCCGTTTGAAATGCCGCAAATTACAAAGAACGGTCTTGCTATGCGTTGGGATATTTCCGGCGATAAAACAATGATGGCTCTTGCTATGACCTTTTCGGACAGGGAAACAGCTGTAAATATGAGCTTTCAGCGTAATTATGCCGAACCGTATGAGTGGGTAAAAATGCAGCTTGTTGATTGGGCATTGTTATTCACAACGGCGCATATTTTCTATGAGGACGATTTGAGCGAAAACGATAAAACGCTTTACCGACAGATGATGACGGTGTTTGACAGCAATTCACCGACATATCATATTGCTCTGCGTGATGATAAGCCTGTTCTTGTGTGGAATTTTGGCTCGCTTGCCATTGCAGTTCAAATGCTGTTCAGCCTGTCAATTACCGATGATAAAAAGCCTATTCGTGTGTGTAAGCATTGCGCAAAGGCATTTATTCCCAGCCGTCCCAATGCCGTATTTTGCAGTTCCAAATGCAAAAATCAGTATAATGTGTATAAGAGCAGAAACAAGAATAATTCTTAATTTTATCGTCATTTTGCCCTTTTTCTAAAAAAGGCATTGACAAAACTATGAAATAAGGTTATAATGATAATAGAAAAAGGCAAGACCTCAAACGGTTATGCCACAAAGCAAACTATATTAACAATAGCTGCCTGTGCCAGAGGCGGCTATTGTGCGTTTATGGGGAATAGTATCATTAGAATGATAACTACAAAAATTGCTATAAGCAACTTCTTTGCCATAAGTACAATGCTTACTTTTCATAAGCATACCCCCTTTCATAGACTTGGCATTTCTGCCTGTGAATATAAAAGTGTGGGCATAACCGCCGGTGTGAACACCGTTAAGAAATCTCGCCTTTAACATCGGATTGCTCCGACAAACCCTATTATACACCATAATCCGATGTTTTTCAAGAGATTTTGCAAAGAATATGAATTATACGATCAAATTTGTTGTTAATGATTTATGCCCGTTGCAGATATTAAAATCCGCAGCGGGCATTTTGATATGATATGATGTGATATGATGAAATTACTTTACTTCAAACAATAACTTTCTTGCTATTATAAACATTCCGTTGTCAACCGGCGGAATATCACGATAGCAGCTGTCTTTTGAAAATTCTTCATCGGGGTTAAATGTAGAATTTACGGATTGATATATTTTCACTCTTGCATTAAATTCGGCTTTGTTATAGTCAATCTCTCCGTTGGCATACTGCATAATGACTTCCGCAATTATATCTCTGACCTTTTTCTCATTTTCAATATAGAAATTCGGTCGTAAATACATATCTCTGTATTGATATATTGCGTTATTTGCAATAGGTGTTAATTCACCGTAGGCATATCCGTCTGTTTGTCCGTTAAGCCAAGCGCTAAAAATGATGACATTTGATTTTGCTCTTGCGTCCGCATATCCCAAACCGTTTTTAACCTCGTCTAAAATACCGCCGATTAAATTTTCGGCAACCGTGACTTGTTTAGTTGTTGCATAACACGGTAATGATTCCCTCGGAACAGGTGCGGCATTTGCCGAAATTGCACCTGTAATTATTGATATTGCCGTTAAAAATATAGCTGCCTTTTTCATTCGTCAAAACCTCCATACACATATTCTCTTACAACAAATTCCTCCGCTCTGCTGTGAATTGAGTTCATTTTTCGCACCCATAGCATTTGATTATCGGCTTTTAGCTGTTCCGTAACACCCTCTTGCTTTGCAATTTTTGATGCCATAATTTTCATACAATTATGGCAAGTTTCATCCATTTCCGCAAGGTGTTCGGTTATTTTTCCCGTCATAAGCAGATATGTATAATATGACTTGTGGTGTTCTTTCAAAAACTGTCTGCGTAAGCTCCCATACTTTCCGATTATGTATTCCTTTTTATCGAATACCGTTAAATCGGGAATGTAGTAATCTCCGCATTTTGAATAAGTAATTTTGTCTTTCATATTGTTTCCGACCTCCGTTTGTGATAAAATTGTTTTGTGGTTATAGTTTCAAGTTTAGGATTATCACCGCCTTGTTTTATATATAACCACTTTTCAAATTATCGCAAATGAGCCGCAGCCATATATAATATATTAGGTGTATCATTCTCACCCTTTATATTATATATCTTCATAGATATGCTCAAACAAATTGTCGAGCTCGTCATTTCTTGCATTTAATGTATGTAATTCTTTTTGCTTAAATTGTCTTTCCTGCTCTGCCGCTTTTATTGAGTGTCCCATAACAATTTTAGCAAATTCACTCTCATACTGCGTTGCAAGTTTTGTTAAACGTCTGATTTCGCCAAGTACAACCTTTTCCAAAAAATCAACCCGTATATAGTGCGTTGAGTTACAGATTTTCCGCTTACCTTTGTTATATCCCGAACAGTTAAAATATTCTATTTCGGGATTTGCCTGATTAAAGTGATACCATAAGTTACTGCCGCAGTCAGCACACACAAGCAACCCGGCAAACATATTTTTTTCGCCGTCCGATTTCTGCTTTTTGCGCGTTTTTCTGCTCCGTCTTTCTTGTATTGTTTCCCATACGCTGCGGTCAACAATAGGCTCGTGAACATCTTTGAATACAACCCAATTTTCTCGGTCATTTATTATGCGTCTTTTGTTTTTGTACGATTTTGAATAGGTTTTGAAATTTACCAAGTCGCCGCAATATTCTTGTTTTTCCAACATTTTAATAATTACCGAAGAACGCCAATAATACGGATTCGGCATTGATTTTTTACCGCCCCTGTTGATACCCTTGCTTAACCAATAATTTATCGGCGTCAAAATTCGTTCGCTTGCAAGAATATCTGCAATTTGGTGACTTCCCAAGCCTTCCAATGTCAAACTGAATATCCGCCTGACAACAGCAGCGGTTTCTTCATCAACAACCCAGCTTTTGCTGCCGTCCGGATTTTTCATATACCCGTAGCTTTGAAAAATAAAGCCTATTTTTCGACGTCTGAAAATTGTGAGAGCATTGTCATCAAGCGAAAAAATATCCTTGCCCGCAACAATGACCTTTCCGTCTGTCGGGCGGTCAAGTCCGCCCAAAAGATGCAAAAGTGTTGACTTTCCGCTGCCGGATGTTCCGACAATTGCGGCAAATTCACCGTCCGGTACGGATAAATCCACCCCGTCAAGAGCCTTTACCGCAGTCTCTCCGCTGCCATAATATTTTTTTAGATTTTGCGTTTGTAAAATGCACATATTAATTGCCTCCTCTGTTTGATTTTACAATTCTATTATAGCAGCCGATTCTTTCTGAAATCTTTCTCAAAACTTACACTTTTGACATATTTGTATTTTTCGGAATAAATACCGAAAATGTTGATCCCTTGCCGACATTTGAGCTTACTTTAATATATCCTCCCTGTTTTGAAATAATTTCATGCGCAAGATACAACCCTATGCCGACGCCTTGTTCATGGGCAACGTTTGGCGAGCGGTAGAACCGAGAAAATATTTTTGGGATTTCTTCTTCGCTGATGCCTATGCCGTTGTCTGTCACATCGATTTTTCCAAACATATCATATACTGTAGCCGTAACACGCACCGTTCCGCCATTTTGCGTGTATTTTATCGCATTGTCAATAATATTTGATATTGCCTCTGCCGTCCATTTAAGGTCGAAAACTGCGGTCATATCCGTGTTTTCATCTATTTGCAAATCAATGTTTTTTGATTTTGCTTTATTTTCAAAATCAAGGCTTTTAAATAATTTGCATACACTGTTTTCTTTCGGTGAAAGTGAAACTATGCCGTTTTCAAGGAGTGATATTTTTATCAGCGACCCGATTAAAAAGCTTAATTTTTCCGTTTGAGATTTTATATTTTCCGCAAGTGCTTTTGTTTTTTCATTCATACCGTCGGTATCGCACAAAAGCTCGGAATAAAGAAGAATATTTGAAATCGGCGTTTTTGTTTGGTGCGATATATCTGAAATCAAGGATTTTATGGCGTCTTTTTCGTAATTTATCTGTTTTAGAGAGGCTTTGCCCGCCGATAAATACCGGCACATTTTGCTTTCCGTTTTCGATAATCTGCTCTCGGAAAACTCAGACTCCGAAAATTCGTTTTGCGCCGCTCTGTCAAGCATTAAATCAATTCTGTCAAGCATTTTCAAATGTTTGCGGTTCATAAAAAAGCATACGCAGACAAGCAAAACAATTATCAAACTTAAACATACATAACCCATTTTCATTTCTCCAATACATAGCCGATGCCGTAGACCGTTTTAATCGGAATGCTCGGCAGCTTTTGCCGCAGACGCTTTATACAGACCGAAAGTGCGTTTTCCTCCACAAACTCCGCTCCGTCCGACCACACTCTGTCAATCAGAATATCGCGGCTCATTGTTTTGCCGATATTTTGCATAAGCATTTTTAAAAGCTTCTGCTCGGTTTTGCTCAGTTCAACAGATTTTCCGTCATAGGAAAACTTCATATTTTCAAAATCAAAAGTAAAATTTTTATAAATTACTTTTTTATTTCCGTCCTTTTTTCTTCTTGCCACAGCATTGACTCTCACACGCAGCACCGCCAAAGAAAACGGCTTTGTTATGTAGTCGTCCGCGCCGCTCTCAAGCCCCGTTACAATATCGATTTCCATATCATTCGCCGTCAGCATAATAATCGGCACATTGCTTGTTTCCCTTATTTTTTTGCACAAATCAATCCCGTTTCCGTCCGGCAGATTCACATCAAGAATGATAAGCTCCGTTTCGTCTGTAAGCTTGCTTTCCGCATCCTTAACCGAAAAAGCCTGCAATATTTCATCACCTTCAAAAGACAGTGCAATGCCATTGTTTATCTTTCCCTTGCAGTTTATTATTGCCTGTCTGCGTTTTATGGCCTCAAATGTTATAAATTTTATTTCCGATACCCGAAGTCCTGTGCTTGCAATCGTCTGTATCAGATAATACAGCTTTTCGTTTTTCCTGTCCTTTGCCGCCGTCAGCAGTCTTTCATACTCTGTTTTTGTCAGTTCCTTTGACTTGTCTGCAAAAATCTTGCGCTGTGTTTTCAATGTTTTTACCTTCATTTTGTGCCAATCGGCATATTCAAAGAACATATTGAGCGAGGACAGTATCGAATTAACACTTGCGGTTTTATATTGCGCAATCAGGCGTTCTTTATATTGAATGACCCTTTCCTTGCGTGGAATTTCTCCGCCGAGCCATTTGACAAACGCCGTAACGTCACGAATATATTTCTCGATAGTAGCATCCGATTTTTCTTCGTTTACAAGATATTTTCTGAATTTTTGAATTTGTTTTTCGGTTATACTCTGTAATTTCATATTGACCGCTTCCTTTTTTTCACCATATATATTGCACCACTCAGGCAAAATTTATAAATTGAAGCTGTCAACAGTTTGCTCCTTTATCTCCGATTTTGTCAAACTTGCCGTAAAACGAGTCTTACTATTGCCGAATTATATAAAAGCCGCCCGACAATAAAGGCATGTTGTCTCTATTGTCGGGCGGCTTTTTCTGCCGTCTTAAACCCTCATTTTAAAAAGGCTAATTTTATTAACGATTACATACCATAAACCGACGCAGGATTTTTATGGTATATTTGTACGAGCATTATTTTAATATTATTCTCATTTCATATCGGCGGCAATACATTGGTCGATTAACGATTTCAGCTTCTCCATTTGCGATTTGCCGGTAACGGCGCCGACGATCGGTTCTCCGACGATGCTGCCGCTGCGGTCAACCACGTATGTTGTGGGATAGGCGTATACATTTTCGACAAACTTTCCCGCCTCGCTGTCAGAATCAAAGTATACGTTCCTGTAGGAGGCGTCTTTCTTTTTCAAAACTGCCTTTGCTTCGGATATTGCCGCCTCATCTCCGTCCAGCGTGAAAGAATTTATTCCGATAAGAGAACCGCCTTTCCCGGAAAGCTCCTTATTCAGCGCATCGAGTTCGGAAAGCTCACCCACGCATGGAGAGCAGGTAGTGAACCAAAAGTTTACCACCGTGACAGCATTGCCTGAAAACAGCTCATCACTCTTTATTTCGTTCCCGTCCAGATCTTTTCCATCAAAGGACGGAAAATCCCCCGCACCGCCATTATCGGATGGCATACTCATATCATTATCCGCCGATTTTTGCGCTGCATCCGGATATTTTTTTTCAATCATAGTCAGCTTATTTTCAATATCCCGGATTTTCTCCGCTTCGCCCTTGAGCAATTTAAGCTCGTCCTCCGTAAACCGTTCCTTGACGGTGTCAATAGTTTTGAGAAGAAAATCACCGTAGTTTTTACCGTCCTCCTGCAAAGTCATACCTTTGTCCGCCGCCGCAAAAACCTGTTCCCAAAGTTCGGTATTTTCTGCCAGAATCGCATTTTCACGTGCCATCAGTTCTTTATGCATTGCTACCGCTTCTTCGGCATTTTTCGGTTCATTTTCCATACCGTTCAATTTGTTTTTATCCGCCGTTGTGCAGGCTGCCGTAACCAACACCACCAGCACAAGCGTCAGCACCGCTGTTATAAGTTTCTTTATACTCATGTTTATTCCTCCTGATTTTTTATTTATCATCTGCGGCATTTGTGCCGCTTTTATCTTTACCTTTTCCGAAGCCGTAATGAAAACTAACGGCGTTTGTCGGACATTCCCGGACGCACATACCGCAGCGAATACATTCGGTATGGTTAGGCGTTTTTGTCACGTCCACAGCCATTTTGCAAGCTTTTGCGCATTTTCCGCAGGCTACGCATTTGCCGGTATCCACTTTCATTTGAAACAGCGATACCTTGTTCAGCAGGGCATAGAACGCACCAAGCGGACACAGCCATTTGCAGAACGGTCTGTAAAACAACACGCTTACCGCAGTTACTGCAATCAAAACACTGAATTTCCAAGCAAACAATGCTCCGAGTGCAGACCGAATACCGGAATTGACAACGGACAGCGGAATTGCCCCCTCTAACACACCCTGCGGACAAATATACTTGCAGAAAAAGGGGTCACCCATTCCGACATCGTTTACCGCCAACACCGGCAACAGAAACACCGTTACCAAAAGAACGGCGTATTTAATCCAAGTCAAATATTTCAGCTTTTTGGTTGAAAACTTTTTTGTCGGGATTTTATGCAGCAGCTCCTGAAACCAGCCGAACGGACACAAAAAGCCGCAGATAAAGCGTCCCAGCAATACTCCGAACAATATAAGAGTTCCTGTAATATAATATGAGAAACCATACTTTGCAGATCCCGCCACCGTCTGAAGCGCACCGATAGGGCAGGCTCCGGATGCCGCAGGACATGAGTAGCAGTTAAGTCCCGGCACACATACTGTTTTTCCGGCTCCCCGATAAATTTCGCCCTTCAGAAAATTTGGCAGATGCAGGTTGCTCAACAGTGCCGCCGCTGCCTGAATGTACCCGCGAAAGCGAGTCAATTTTTGTGATATACCTGAAAATTTCTTACCCAATTCCCACACACTCCAGACATAACCTGATTGCCTTGCTCAGCACGGCCGCCGCCTCACCCCGCAAAGCTCCGGCGCATAGCATTACTGTTCCGACAGCCAAAAGCAAAGCCTGCGCCGCCTTTTTCCAATGCATATATTGCCACATCCTTTCTTTATCCGCTTTCGGATTATATATTGTTTTCCGTTTTACATTCCGGGCAGATTCCCTCGAACACGGCTCTGTGACGAAATACCGTGTAACCGGTCGCATTTGCAACCTTTTCATCCGGATCGGAAAGATAATTAAACGGAATATCAATTACCTTTCCGCACTTAAGACAGATAATATGATAGTGAAGGTCAGTTCTCAAATCATATCTGTCTGCACCCGGCACCTTGATATGAAGTATTTCTCCGTCCTCTGACAGACAGTTTAAATTGCGGTATACGGTACCCTGACTGATTTTTCCGTCAATTGCATGAACCTCCTCGTATATCGTGTTGGCGGTCGGATGATCCGTGTGACATCTGACCGTTTCCAAAACGATTCTGCGCTGTTTTGTTTCCCTGTGTTTCAGCATTTTTTATGCACTCCCCTAAGTTTTGTCATATTTCAAATTTGTTATTCAGCGTCCGTCAAGCGGAACATATCCCCTGCATGGAGCAACAACAGTATATGCCGGGAAATGCCTTCATTAAATTTTTATTGGTTCTTGTTCTCGCATATTTATTGTTTTTCATAATCACTTCATACTTTTCATTTTATTTTTATATGTTGTTAGGAATTATTCTTAATAATAATTATACCGTAATCTATTCTTCTTGTCAAGACAAACGGCGGAAATCTTTACTGATCTCTGCTTTTTCGGCATTTTACACTATGAAAATTTTTATGATTTTTTTTGCTTTTCTTAAAAACGCAAAAGCTATTTTTCTTTCAAAACTACAAAAATCATCAGTATGTATTGCCAAAAAAGAAATTTTGTGATAGAATACAAAATAACCGTATACGACGAGGAGGTGTGACGATGAACAAATCAGAGTTGGTTGCGATAATGGCTGAAAAAGCGAGCCTTTCAAAAAAGGACGCCGAGGGCGCATTAAACGCATTTGTTGACGCTGTAAAGGATGCCGTAAAGAAGAACGACAAGGTTCAGCTTGTCGGCTTCGGAACTTTTGAATCTCGCAAAAGAGAAGCAAGAGAAGGCAAAAACCCGCAGACGGGCGAAAAAATCAAAATCGCCGCGTGCAACTCGCCGGCTTTCAAGCCCGGCAAAGGCTTCAAGGATTACATAAACTAATAAAAAACAAGAGAAAACCGCCAATATGATTAAAATCATTCTCGGCGGTGAGTCAACCCCGAATTTTGTGTAAACTCTTTACGAAACCTCCAAGATGATATA
>CAJKHT010000087.1 GCA_905199755.1 uncultured Eubacteriales bacterium
AAACAAAATAAAAACAAAAAAATTGTCAATACCAAAAAAATATTTAATTTTGGTATTGACAATTTGTAAAAAATATGCTATTATAATATAGTCGTATGGCTCGTTGGTCAAGCGGTTAAGACTCCGCCCTCTCACGGCGGCATCAAGGGTTCGATTCCCTTACGAGTCACCATATCGGAGCAAGCTTTATATCGCTTGCTCCGTTTTTTTTGTGCATGAAAGACAGGGCGCGGGAAATATATCGTACATGTGAGATTTTTTATAAAATAAATATGCACCTCCGAAAGTGTACGGCTTTCGGGGTGCATATGTTTTATACATAACGTATGATAGCAATAATTGCGCCGAGAATTGCTCCCGCAATTACCTCTATAGGTGTGTGTCCGAGAAATTCCTTGAGCTTTTTTTCTGTGCTGGAATAATCCATTTTGCCCCAATCCTCTACAAGACGATTAAGCACGGCAGCCTGCTGACCTGCACTTCGCCTTACTCCTGCCGCGTCGTACATAACAACAAGCGCCATAACCGCACATGCCGCAAACAGCAGTGAATCAAAGCCGCTGTTGAAGCCTACCGACATTGCAAGCGATACAACCAGCGCCGAATGTGATGACGGCATGCCGCCGGAGCCTACAAAGCGTTTAAAATCCAATCTTCTGTAAAGCAGAAAAACAAGTATGAATTTTAAAATCTGAGCCGAACCCCAGCCGATAACTGCTGTGCCGAGTACCGAATTGTTCATTAACTGTGAAAAATACATTATAAAAATCCTTCCGTTTATTTTAAGAGGTTCTGTTTTCAAGGCTTTTTGCAAGTTCGATAAGAAATTCAGTCTCATGTCCGAATACCGCAAGTGCATCTATTGCATTTTTTGTGTACTCGTTTATAAGCTCTTTTGACTTCTCTATTCCCATAATAGTCACATATGTGTTCTTTTTCGACTGCGCATCGGAGCCGATTGGCTTTCCGAGCTCTTTTTCACTGCCCGTAACATCAAGCACGTCATCGCATATCTGAAAAGCAGCGCCGAGATTTTTTGCAAATTCATCGGCAGCGTTTATTTTTTCTTCGTCCGCGCCCGCCATGACTGCGCCTATTTTGCACGAACTGCGAATTATAGCGCCTGTTTTAAGCAGTTGAATGTATTTAAGCTCATCAAGCGTTATGTCATGATGTTCACTTTTTATATCAACCACCTGACCTCCGATCATTCCCTCGGTGCCGGAGGAGTCGGCAAGTATTTTCATGGCACGCAGCACTCTTGAAGGATGCGTGCCGTTGTATCCGCATACAATTTCAAAAGCTTTATTGAGCAATGCATCACCTGCAAGTATTGCCTGTGCTTCACCGAATTTAATGTGGCTGGTCGGCATACCGCGCCGCAAATCGTCATTATCCATTGCCGGTAAATCGTCATGTATCAGGGAATAAGTGTGTATCATTTCAATGGCGCATGCAAACGGGATTATCTCGTCAAGACTTCCGCCGCATATACGGCAGAACTCGGTCATAAGAATCGGGCGAAGACGCTTTCCACCGGCAAAAACGCTGTAGCGCATCGCTTCATAGATACTTTTTTGCGGATTGTCATGTACCGCAAGATATTCTTCGAGAGCAGAATCTATTGTTTTAATTCTGCTTTGTAATTCTTCTTTAAGCATTTATTCCTCCATACCACCGAATTCAGCGGTTTTTCCGTTTTCGTCTATCATCAGTACGGAAACCTTTTTTTCCGCATCATCAAGCATTTTCTGACAGCTTTTGGTAAGCTTTACTCCTTCCTCGAATAAAGCTATTGATTCTTCAAGGCTTATTTCCGAACCCTCGAGCTTTGAAACTATTTCCTCAAGGAGTTTTATTGATTGTTCAAAATTCTTTTCAGCCATTTTTTTATCTCCGTTTCTGAGTGTCTGCGACGATACAGCTTGCGCTGCCGTCTGTCATTTTCAAGGTAAATTCTTTTCCGTTTGTCATATCCTTGACACTGCGTATAACGCCGCCGCTGCTGTCAATCGGAATTGAATATCCGCGTGAAAGCACTTTAAGGGGACTCATCGCATCAAGCTTGCCCGATATAATTCCCATAATTCTGCGGCTGTCCGATATTTTAAGCTGTAAACGGTTTTCAAGCTTATGTGCAAGAGTGTCAAGCCGCTGACTGTTTTCCTGTATACGCTCCGCAGGCGTTTTGAGCTTTAAACCGCCGAGGGTGAGCCGCCGCCGCTCTATCTGCTTTAAAACAGCACCGGAAATTCTGGCATTGTCGGTTTTTATCCTGCTCATAAGCTCCGCTGCGGACGGAACAGCTATTTCAGCCGCCGCCGACGGAGTAGGGGCGCGCAAATCGGCAACAAAGTCTGCAATGGTAAAATCGGTCTCATGACCTACCGCGGAAATAATCGGTATATGGGAATTAAATATTGCGCGTGCCGTAATTTCCTCGTTAAATGCCCATAAATCCTCTATAGAGCCGCCGCCGCGCCCGGCGATTATCGTATCAACGCAGTCGGATTTGTTAAAATATTCTATTGCCTTTACAACGCTTTGCGCCGCACCGGCTCCCTGAACCTGTGCAGGGTATATAAGAATTTTAGTCATCGGACAGCGCCGTGTTATAACATTTATTATATCTCTTACCGCCGCACCCGTCGGAGCGGTGATAACTCCGACCGTATCGGGAAATTTTGGGATTGGCTTTTTCAGGCTTTTGTCAAACAGTCCTTCATCCTCAAGCTGTTTCTTCAGCTTTTCATATGCGATATAAAGCTCGCCTATGCCATCGGGTATCATTTCTTCGATATAAAGCTGATATGCACCGCCGGCTTCATATACGCTTACTCTGCCGCGCGCCATAACCTTCATGCCGTCCGAGGGTGTAAAGCTAAGTCCCGATGCGGCAGAACGAAACATAACAGCTTTCAGAACACCGCCCTCATCTTTAAGTGTGAGGTATATATGACCTGAGTAATGGAGCTTGAAATTCGATATTTCCCCTTTTACCCATACATTATTCAGAATTATGTTGTTGTCAAGAATTTTCTTGACATATTGATTAATTTGTGTGACAGTTCCTATTCTCGGTTCCATTTCTCTGTCTCCGTCATTCTTTTTGTCAGAACGGCAATTCCTGCCGCATTATCCGTCGAATATTCCTTGTCGGCGAAATAGACCGTTCCGTTGATTTTTTCTTTCATAAGCTGTCTCAGCAAGCTGTTTGACGCCACACCGCCGACAGCAAGCACTCTGCACAGACCGTATTTTTCAAGAGCGCAGTTTACCGCGCGTATTATAGCCTCGGATGCAGATAAAAGTACACCTTTTGCCAGTTCATTTACATCACATTCATCTGCCATTCGCGAAGCCTTTGTTTCCGCGCCCGAAAAATTGATATATGTCCCGTCCGTGTTGACAGGCAGACGTATGTATTTTTCGGTACTCATTGCGGCTTTTTCCATGTGTTTCCCTGCCGGAAACCTCATTTTAAGCCGTACACCTATGCGGTCGATGTACTGACCTGCGCTTATATCTCTTGTGCCGCCTATAATTTCGTTTTCAAAGCGGCAGTTTTTATATATGGTTTTTAAAATTTCCGTGGTGCCGCCGGATAAATGCACGGATATAAATTCATCATTCAGCAATTCATAGCCGCCCGAGGAAAAAATCCCTGCCATAATGTGTCCGTCCTGATGTGAAAATTCAAAAAGCGGTATTTTAAGTGTGTCGGATATGACCTGTGCATATCCACTGCCTGCCAAAAACACAGGCATGTACGAACCGGCAGCGTTTCGGGGACGTACACTCACACCGATTGCCGCAGCATGAGACAAATCAATTGTTTGCGCCAGCTCACGGTATAAAGAGGGGAGAAGCTTCATATGCTGAAATACTCCGTCGCTTTGGCGAATACCGCGCTCGCCCTCTTTCACATCGAGTATCTTCCGTACACTGTGTACCTTATCACCGTCAACGGCGGCAACGGAGGTTGTATAATTACTGGTATCTATTCCGAGGTAAATCATAGCTCCTGCGCCATTACCGCTCCGAGGACACCGTTTACAAATGACGGATCGCTGTCCGCACCGTAGGCTTTCACAAGCTCAACAGCCTCATTTATTGCCACTTTGGGCGGTACATCATCAACGTATTTCATCTCATAAACCGCAAGCTTCATTGCTGCGGCGGATACCTTTGAAATGCGCGGCAGTGACCAGCCTTTTTTTAAATGCCGTGAAATTATATCCTCAATTTCATTTTCGTGTTCTCTCACACCGTTTACCACAGTTGTAATATATCCGAGGTTATCGCTGCACTCGGGTTTTTCTTCAAGCAGATATTCAAGTATTGCTTCAGGCTCGTCCCCGTGCTGATTCATCTGGAAAACCTGAGTAAATGCGGCGCGTCTTGCCTCGCTTCTCGATTGTTTTTTTGCTCCCACAGCCGTCAAATCCTTTCGTGTTCAAATCGTCAGCTTGTAAAATCGGCTGACCGTAATATACCATACTACCAGTATAACACAATACAGGAAAAAAATCAACTGTCGGTTTTGATATACGGCAATGAATAAATCAAACGGTAAATTCAGGGTTGACAACTGTATTTTGCGGTGATATAATGTCGCTGTTCGGTTAAAAAATAAGCAAAAATGAGGAGATAAAATGGAAAAAAACAAATCAGCAGCCCGCAGGCTGATATTTTTGGGAGCGCTGTCGTATTTCGGAAGCTATCTGACAAGGGTAAATTTAAGCGCAGTAATCGAAGAATTGTCAACGGCGAATGTGCTTTCAAAGGAAATACTCGCTCTTGCGGTTACGTGCAATGTAATCAGCTACGGAATAGGACTCACGTTATCGGGATTTTTGTCAAACAAATTTCAGCCGAAATATCTCATGTTTATGAATTTTATTCCTGCGGCACTTGTGAATTTGGTTATTCCTCTTAACGGCTTTTTGGGCGGAGGTATTGCCGTTGTTATTGCATGGATTATAAACGGATTTGCCCAGGCACTTATGTGGCCGGCTCTTATCAAAACGTTTTTGTATTATTTGAATTCAAAGGAGTATGACACAGGAGTGTTTGCAACCGCTGTCGGCAGCGGATTGGCATCAGTTCTTACATATTTAATGGTTCCTGTGTTTTCGGCGTGCTTCGGAAAAAACGGCTGGATGTTTATGTTTATCATACCTGCTGCGTTTGCGTTCGTTCTCGGGTTTATATGGATATTTTCCGATTATAAGGTTGTTTCTTCCGCAGAAGCTCCAAAACAGGAGGTACAATCAAAGGAGAAAATTTTTAGCCCAATAATTGCCGCAGCTGCATTCGCCATTGTACTCCACGGTATTCTGCGTGACGGTATAACCACATGGATGCCTACATATATTAATGAGACCTTTCATTTGGGTGCCGGGATTTCCATTTTGTCCGGTGTGGCACTGCCGCTGTTCGGTATTGTGACCTCATGGGTAAGTGTTTTGATTATCCGCAAGCTCAGAAATCCGATTTTTTCAGCAGCGCTGATATATGCCGTTGCCGCAGTGTTTTGCATAACCTTGCGTGTGTTTAACCAAAATTTTATTGTTGCGGTTTTGAGTATGGCAACTGTTGTTGGCTGTATGAACGGAATAAATCTGATGCTTGTAAGTATGGTACCGAAAGCATATGCGTCAACGGGAAAAGGCGCTTTACTTTCAGGGGTTCTCAATTCATTTACATATGTCGGCAGTGCGGTTTCGGTGTACGGCATAGTGCTTTTTTCAAATGCGTTCGGCTGGCTGCCGACGGTTTCGCTTTGGGCAGGCATTGCCATTCTCGGAACGTTGGTGTGCGCTTTGACATTGCCCGTATGGAACAGAAAGGTTGGTAAGAAAAATGGAAATTAAAATCGGTGATGAAAAAGTAGTTGTGCGCGGTATTCGCCCCGAAGAGGGCATGTGGGGACCGTATCAGTTTCCAACGCCGTACAAGGTGGGGGATAAGATTGTGGTTTCTGTCCATGTGGGCGAGGACTCGATTAAAACCTACGGCGATGGCAGACTTTGGTTTGTAAGTGAGGATAAGGGAGAAACATGGCGGAGACAACGCCCGATATTATTGCCGACTGCGGCTTAAAGCTCCCCAACGGTGATACAATAACTTTTCCGAGAGTGTCTGCGATAGATGTGAGCGGTTATAAAATCCCGGGCTTTTTTGAATTGACCCCCGGAACGGATTATTCAAAAAAAGCGGAGGAGGGGACATTTCCTCAGCAGGACGGTGTGACTTCGCATGGCGGGCATGTTATCCGTGCGTATAATGCGGACAGACTTCCCGACTCGTTAAGCGAGAAAAAGTGGTATATGATAAGAAAAACCGCAGACGGCGAGGTCAGGGAGGAATACTGCAAGCTTGAATGGCCGTATCTCACACGTGTGGTATTTTCGGACGATACACTTGCAAATCCGTATATGAAAGGCATTTTCCCGACGGGTGTACCGAAAATCGGTCCCGACGGAGCAGTATGGATAACTGCTTTTTCGGGAGAGGGGCATATCGATCCCAAAACAAAACAGTATAGCCCTTATTATTCGGCGGAGCTTTTCCGCTCTGAGGATAACGGCTATACATTTAAGCAGTACGCACATATGGAATATCCTGCCGACGGAAATAAATATCTTTATTTAAGCGGCGGATTTTCCGATAATGAAATCGCATTTTTTGACGACGGTTCAATGTGCTGGTTTATGCGCTCCGCATGGTACGGTTCAACGGGTATCGAATGGGCGCCCATGTATATGTCAAGGTCATATGATATGGGAAAAACATGGTCTGCACCCGAGGAGTTTTCGTTTACAGGCGTTTATCCGAGCCTTTGCAGACTTGACTGCGGTGTTACTCTTTTGTGTTTTGCACGTCCGGGAATGTTTGTAACAGCATGTCCGAACGATGACAGCACAAAATGGATAGAACCGATTGAGCTTATGACTCCGGGTGATCGCTCGCAGCTTGCGAACGTAAAAAATGAGCCGAAAACCTTTCATGACTGGGACGGAGCCTGCAATAACTGCACGCTGATACCTGTTGACGAAAACAGTGCACTTATATTTAACTGCGACTTTTACTTCCCGGACGAGGACGGAGTAAAAAGAAAAACTGTGTTCTGCAGAAGAATAACCGTTGAGCCGTAGAGAAAAAAAATTACTTTGAGGATTTTTTTAGGCATGTGCAGGCATATAAGCTATTGAATTTTTTGAACCGATATGGTATAATATTAGTAATTTATGAATAAAAATTTATCGGACAGACCGATTCGGGGAAAATATTATGAGAAAAACAGTCTCAAAAAACGTTATATTAATGGCAGGTACTGTTATATTCTCTGTCGGGATGACTGTTCTTTTCGGAATACTTTTTGATAGGTACGGTCATTGGCAGTTTGAAAGCGCATTTGTGACATTTCTGACAATATCATATCATTTTATTATGCGTTTAATTGTCGGAGAGTCTGTAACACTGATATATCGCAAAAGGGAGTTCAACCTGAATTCCGCAGGCTTTCGCCTGCATAAATTTGAATCGGCTTTATATGAAAAGCTTAAAGTGAAGAAGTGGAAGAAATATGCAATAACCGCAAAGCCGTATCAGTTTGACGTGAGAAAAAACAGTCCGGAAGCTTTGCTGCACAATATGGCACAGGCGGAGCTGGCACATCGGGTTATTATGGTGCTGTCTTTTGTGCCGCTTATATTGATTATCCCTTACGGTGCGGCAGGGGTTTTTATTACGACATCGGTTCTGGCATGTCTTGCGGATATGCAGTTTGTTATTATTGAACGTTATAACCGTCCGAGAGTGCTGAGACTGATTGAAAAAAACATTTATTTGAGGTAATGAACATGAAGAAGATTGCGGTACTTCCAAACAGCGCAAAGGATACCGATTTGGTAAACACAACACATGTTGTAAAATATCTTTCGGGTAAGGCTGAACTGTATATGCCTGCCGAGTACGGAATAATCGGCGGCGGAGTAAATTATGTAAGTGAAGATGAAATTTATAAAAATGTGGATACGGCAGTAGTGCTGGGCGGTGACGGAACAATAATTCAGATAGCTACAGGTTGTGCGAAAAACAATATTTCCGTTCTCGGAATAAATCTCGGAACAATCGGATTTATGACAGAGGTGGAGGTTGAAAATATAGATGCGTCGCTTGACAAGCTGTTAAGCGGAAATTATAAAACGGAAAATAGAATGCTGTTAAAAACAGAAATTTTTAAGGGCGGAAAGCTTTTTTCGGCACATCATGCATTGAATGATGTGGTTGTTTCAAAAACAATAGGCGAAAAGCTTATACGGCTTGAGCTTTTTACAGACGGCGAAACGGTAAACCGATATGTTGCGGACGGGCTTATAATAGCCACACCTACAGGCTCCACGGGTTATTCCATTTCCGCAGGCGGACCTGTGGTTGACCCTAATATGCAGCTTTATATTGCCACACCGATATGTGCGCATATGCTGTCGGTAAGAAGTGCAGTGCTGAGTGCGGAAAAGGAAATAAAAATACAGATTGACGGAGCGGATGCGGTTGTTACGGCAGACGGTGACGTGCAAGGCTGTATCGGTGACGGTGATTTTGTGAAAATAACGAAATCAAAGTACACCTTTAAGCTTATAAAGACAGAAAATCAGTCATTCTATGAAACACTTTTGAGCAAGCTTAACTAAGATTAAATGGAAGGGAGCATTTCCTATGAAATACAAGAGACAGGGGCAAATAATAAAAATTATAAAAGAAAAACAGATAAAAACGCATGAACAGCTTATAGATGAGCTTAACAAAGCGGGATATAATGTTACTCAGGCGACTGTCTCACGCGATATAAAGGATTTGGGACTTATAAAGCTTCCTGTTCAGGGCGGCGGTTCGGTTTATGCGGTATCGCAGATTTCGGAGCAGGATTCCGACAGACAGCTTAATATGTTTTCGGATGCGGTGCTTGATATAGACTGCGCACTGCACACCGTTGTCATAAAAACCTATGCCGGTATGGCACAGGCTGTTGCGGCATCGGTTGATGCGCTTATGAAAAATGAATTTCTCGGCTCCGTAGCCGGTGACGATACCGTTCTTATTATTGCGGCGAGTCCCGAGTCTGCGGCGGATATTGCGGAAAAATTAAGAAAAACCTTCAGCTCAAAATAAGGAATAAAAAAATGCTTAACAGTTTATCTATAAAAAATGTGGCTGTTATCGACAGCCTTGAAGTTGATATGAAAAACGGACTGAGTGTGCTGACCGGAGAAACCGGAGCCGGAAAGTCCATTATAATAGATTCCATAAACATGATTCTCGGTGAACGTGCGGATAGGGAATTGGTGCGGCGCGGTACGGATAAGGCTGTGGTTGAGGCTGTGTTCGCCGCAAATGATGACATTTGTAAAATTCTTGATGAAAATGATATTGATACCGAGGATAATCAGGTTATAGTAACAAGACGTATCGGTGCAGACGGAAAAAGCGTTGCAAAAATAAACGGCAGTACCGTGACGCTTGCTTTGCTGCGTGAAATTTCGGGAATGTTGGTTAATATTCACGGACAGCATGACAATCAGGCGCTTTTAAATCCGGCGGAGCATGTGATTTTTCTGGATGAATATGCGAAAAATCAAAAAGAACGCGATATGTATAAAAAAAGCTACAGCCGTATGTGCGATATAAAATCGCGGCTTGACGGACTTAATATTGACGAGCAGGAAAAACGCCGCCGTATGGATTTATTGGAATACCAGATAAATGAGATAACTGCCGCAAAGCTTTTGCCCGGTGAAGAAGAAGCGTTGAAAAATCAGCGTGATATTTATGAAAACGCAGAGAAGATAACATATGCGGTGAAAGAAGCATACACTAACCTGTATGACAGCGAGGAGGGGGCGAGTGCATATGACGGGATAAGCATTGCCGTCAATGCATTGGCAGATATTTCGGAGCTTAATGACAGCCTGAAAAACGTGTACACTGCATTGTCGGAGGCAATGTATTCGGTTGAAGACGCGGCACACGAGCTGAAAAACTTTTCCGAAACGGTCGAATATAACGAGGAGGCTCTTAATGATACGGAGGAGCGTCTTGATGTTATATCAAAATTGAAAAGAAAGTACGGAAATTCCGTAGAAGATATATTATCATTTGCAAAAAAAGCACAGAACGAGCTTGATGAAATAAATTTAAGCGATGAAAAACGTGAACAGCTTAATGATGAGCTTGAAAAAGCATTGTCGGAAGTGAAAAAATGCGGAAAAATTCTTTCGGATACCAGAATGAAAGCGGCAGAAGTGCTGCAGCAGAAGATAGAAAAATCCCTGCATGAGCTTAATATGGAATCGGCACATTTTAATATAGATGTTCATGAAAGCGACGGATTTTCCGTAAACGGCTGTGATGCGGTGGAATTTATGATAAGCACAAATCCGGGCGAACCGCTGAAACCGCTTGTGAAAATTGCATCGGGCGGCGAGCTGTCGCGCGTTATGCTTGCCATTAAATCGGTGCTTGCATATGCCGATAAGGTGGATAC
>CAJKHT010000088.1 GCA_905199755.1 uncultured Eubacteriales bacterium
GATAAGGATTTGAAGTATTGTACCATGATTATGAGGTTGATGCAGAAATAAATAGGTATTAGTTATTAAATGATATTAAAATAAGGGATAGAAAAATTGAGACAATGTTCTAATCGTTAGATTTTAGTCTAACTTTTGGAGTTACATTGATTTTCTATCCCTTATTTTTTACTCTTTCAAGAATGCAGGATTTGAACCCACTATATTCCATTTTTTCACAATGTCAATTTGTATATTGACAAAAATTTCACATTTTAATTATAATTCTATCAGCATTTTGGGTGATGATGTGGTATTTATTATGCCGTCTTCGGTAATTACAACCAAATCTTCAATCCTCACTCCGCCGAAATTCTCAATATAAATTCCCGGCTCAACGGTAATGACATGCCCCGGTTTTATTATTTCGGTACACCCCGGAGAAAAGGACGGATTTTCATGTATCTCAATTCCCACACTATGTCCGAGTCCATGCCCGAAATTATCACCGTAGCCCGCATCTCTTATAATATTCCGCGCAACAGCATCAATTTCATTGCAAGCCTTTCCCGGCTGTATTGCGGCAATTGCGCTTTCCTGCGCATTGAGTACAATGCTATATATCTCACGCTGTTTTTCCGACGCTTTTCCGACCGCAACGGTACGTGTCATATCCGAGCAATATCCGTTATATACACAGCCGAAATCAAGTGTGAGAAAATCGCCGCTTTCAATCACTTTTTCGCTTGCAAGTCCGTGCGGCATTGCGGAACGTACTCCCGATGCCGCTATTGTATCAAATGACAGTCCCGACGCCCCCTGCTTACGCATAAAAAATTCTATCTCAAGTGCAATTTCACGTTCCGTCCGTCCCGGCTTTATCCTGTCAAGTATATATGAAAACGCTTCATCGCCTATTTTTTCCGCATCGGAAATAATCCTTATTTCCTCACTGTCCTTAATATGCCGCAGTGAGTTTATCCTTTGCTGCATTGCCTCAAGCTTTTTTCCGCGTGTTTTCGTTTTAAGACTTTTGTATTGTCTTACGGTCAGACTGTCCTCCTCAAAGCCGATAACCTCGCAGTCAATCATACTAAAAATTTCTTCCCAGCCTTTTTTTATATCAACCGTTTCAAATTCCGGCGCCTGCTGCTTTGCCTGAATTGTGTACCGCGAATCAGTCACAAGCAGTTGCTTATCATGCGATATAAGCAGAAATGCGTCCTCCGATTTAAAACCACTGTAATAAAATATATTCGGATAGCTTGATATAAAAACCGCCTCATTATCACCGAGCTTTCCCATCAAAGCATCAATCCTTGACTGCATCTTCAAGCGCCTCCAATGCCAAAACATATCCTTTAAAGCCGAAACCGCATATCTGACCGATACACTCCGGTACTATTACGGACTTATTGCGAAATTCCTCACGTGAATGTACATTTGATATATGCACCTCCACAGCCGGCAGCTTTACCGCTCCCAAGGCATCGCGTATGGCATAGGAATAATGCGTAAATGCCGCCGGATTTATAACTATTCCGTCATATACACCGAGTGACGATTGTATTTCATCGCAAATCGCACCCTCATAATTACTCTGAAAAAAATCCGTCTCAATACCCATTTTATCCGCTGCCGTGCGTATATACTCCTCCAAATCCGCAAGGGTGCTTTTGCCGTATATGTCAGGCTCACGTACTCCGAGCATATTCATATTCACACCGTTTATTACAAGATATTTTCTCATCTTTATCCTCCCGATATTTTCAAAGCTTTTCAATTTCTCTCATAAGCTCATCAACAATTTTGTCCTCGCTCACTTTTTTTATTATCTCGCCGTGCTTAAAAATCAAGCCTTCGCCTTTTCCGCCCGCTATGCCGATGTCTGCTTCACGAGCCTCTCCCGGCCCGTTTACGGCACAGCCCATAACCGCAACCTTGATATTCTTATTCACATGCGCTATACGTTTTTCAACTTCCTCCGCAATTTTTATAAGATTAATCTGTGTGCGTCCGCAGGTTGGACAGGATACCAGCTCCGCACCGTTGCTGCGAAGCCCCATAACGCGCTGTATATCATATGCCGCATACACTTCTTCTACGGGATCGGCTGTGAGCGAAATGCGCATTGTGTCACCTATTCCCTCCGCTATCAGCGCTCCCAGTCCTGCCGCGGATTTAATTGTACCGCTCCGCAATGTACCTGCCTCCGTAACACCTATATGCAGCGGTATATCGGATATTTCGCTGAATTTTCTGTAGGCCTCTATCATAACGGGAACATTCGACATCTTAATCGATACCACAGTATTACGGAAGTTCAAATCCTCAAGTATTCTGACGTGTACCATTGCGCTCTCAACAAGTGCATCTGCCGTAGGCGCACCGTATTTTTTTAGCAGCTCTTTTTCAAGAGAACCGCCGTTTACTCCTATTCTTATGGGAATATCCCTCTCCTTTGCCATGTCTACTACCTGTCTGACACGGTCAATACCGCCGATATTTCCCGGATTTATTCTGACCTTATCCGCTCCGTTTTTCATACATTCCAAAGCAAGACGGTAATCAAAATGTATATCAACAACAAGCGGAATATGAATCGCACGCCGTATATCGTAAACCGCATGCGCCGCCTCCATATCGGGAACGGCAACACGTATTATCTCACAGCCTGCCTCCTCTAGCTTTAATATCTGATTTATTGTCCCGGCGGCATTTCTTGTATCGGTATTGCACATTGACTGAATGGCAACAGGATAGCTTCCGCCTATTTTCACACCGCCTATATTAACAACTCTTTTTTCTTTCCGCATTATGCTTACCCCTTTATCAGACGTACAATATCATTAAACGACACAAATACAACAAGCGCCAGAAGCAGCAGCATACCGACAGCATGAACCATGCCTTCCTTTTCGGGAGGTATCTGCTTTCTCCGTATCAGTTCTATTATCATGAAAAACAATCTTCCGCCGTCAAGCGCGGGTATAGGCAGCAAATTGAACACGCCGAGGTTGATTGTCAGCAGTGCAATAAGATTAAGCACCCTTAACAGCGCACCGCTTCCGGATGTCACCGCGGAATTAACCTCGCTCACAATTCCCACAGGACCGGACATTTGCTCAACACCCACCTTGCCCGTAATCATGCCCCACAGGGACTGGTAAACAAGCTTTACGGCAAAACAGGTTGTATGCCATGTCTCACCCCACACATTTTTGAAGCTGACATTTTCCCTCTGCGGTGTAAAGCCTATTATATATCTTGTAACAGTGGTGGTTTTTCCGATTTTTTCATCGTTCTTTTTTATATCGTCCGAATACTCGTAAAACTCACTCGTCTCATGACCGTTAATTGAGCTTGTTTCCGTAATTCCGTCCTCGGTATAGCTTTGCGTTATAATCTGCTCTGTCGGCTTTATATTAAAGCTTATTTTCTCTTTTCCGCGCTTAACCGTAATCTCAGCCTGTTCGTCCTTTTTGAAATTCTGCGTATAAAGCGCAATATCATTATAAAAGCTCACACGATGACCGTTAATTCTGATTATTCTGTCGCCCGGCTCAATGCCTGCCTGTTCGATATAACTGTTTTCCACAACGCTGTCAACCGTATTGGTAACAATCGGCGAGGACATCGGCACAACCGCCAGAAACAGAATAAAGCCGAGTATTATATTAAAAACTCCGCCTGCCATTACAACCAGTATACGCTTCCATACCGCCTGATTGTTAAACGCCCGAGGATCATCGCTTTGGGAATCCTCGCCCTCAAACTTGCAGTATCCGCCGAGCGGTATGCACCTTACCGAATATTGTATTTCCGTATTTTTACTCTTGAACACCGCAGGGCCGAAACCGATTGCATATTCAAGAATTTTAAAATTCAAAAGTCTTGCGACTATATAATGACCGAATTCATGCAATGAAACCATTACAAGAAACATCACGATTGTTACAATTGCTGTTATCAATAATAACTCCCCTTTTATTTATCATATACCAGTCTGCGCGCCTCGGCATCCGTATCAAAGATTTCCTCAAGCGTCGGATTATCAATGAAATGCGCCTTTTCCATTGCATATTCTATTCTTTCGCTTATTTCAAGATACGAAATTTTTTCTTTCATGAAAAGCTCAACCGCCGCCTCGTCTGCGCCGTTAAATACCGCCGGAAGATTTCCGCCCTTTCTGCCTGCCTCCTTTGCCAGACGCAATGCATAAAAGGTTTCCGTATCGGGTTCTTCAAATGTCAGTGAACCGTATTTAAGCAAGTCAAGCTCATTATTTTTCATAGGCTTTCTTTCGGGATATGTCAGCGCATATTGTATAGGCAGTTTCATATCGGGAGCGCCCAGCTGTGCTATAACCGCATTGTCGGTAAATTCGACCGCGCTGTGCAGAACGCTTTGTCTGTGTACAAGCACCTTGATATTATCCACCGAAACATTAAAAAGCCATTTCGCCTCGATTACTTCCAACCCCTTATTTACAAGAGTTGAGGAATCAATAGTCACCTTTGCTCCCATTTTCCAGTTCGGGTTTACCATCGCTTCTTTCGGAGTGACATTTTTAAGGTCTTCCCTTTTCTTTCCGAAAAACATTCCGCCTGAGGCAGTGAGAATGATATTTTTTATTTCTTTCTCACTGTGCATTCCCTGCATTGACTGAAAAATTGCACTGTGTTCACTGTCTACCGGCAATATTTTCACACCGTATTCACGCGCCAGCGGCATCACGATATGTCCGCCCGTCACAAGTGTTTCCTTATTCGCAAGAGCAATATTCTTGCCTGCCTTTATTGCCGCTATTGTCGGCATGAGTCCGCTTATTCCGACAACACCCGTAACAACCGTTTCCGCATTCGCGGCGGTTGCCGCTTCAATAAGTCCTTCGTTGCCGCCCACAATTTTAGTTTTTGTGTCAGCTGCTTTTATTTTCAGTTCTTTTGCTTTTTCCTCATCCGCAACGCACACAATATCCGGCTCAAATTCACGCAGCTGTGCTTCAAGCATTTCAATGTTTGAATATGCACTGAGCGCCGCGACCGGGATTTTATATTCACGTGCCACATCAAGCGTCTGCGTGCCGATAGAACCCGTAGAGCCAAGCACGGATATTCCTTTAAAATTCATAGCTATGTTCCTTCTTCTTATTTAACCACCGAAATGAAGTAATATACAAACGGTGCAATAAATATTACACTGTCAAATCTGTCCATAAAACCGCCGTGTCCCGGGAAAATACTGCCGTAGTCCTTTACACCGCAGTCACGCTTAAGCGCCGATGCCGCCAAATCGCCGAATTGCGTCAATACGGATGCAATCGCACCCGAAAATGCCGCTATACCGTACCCGAGCCAATCCGGTCTTTTTCCCATACAGCTTATGATAAACACATACAGCATGCATGATAATGCGCATATAATTATACCGCCTGCTGAGCCTTCCACCGTTTTTTTTGGGCTTACACGGGGTATAAGCTTATGTTTTCCGAAAAATGTGCCTGAAAAATATGCACCCGTATCAGATGTCCATGCACAGATAAATATTATAAGCATCTCGTAGACACTGTAATCATATCTCGTTTTTATGATAAAGCTCATAAAAGTTGTTACATAAACAGTAAGGAGCGCCGGCGAAAGAATATCCTTATAGTTGACCTTTCCGTGCAGCACAATCATAAGCACCATAAACGCAGCCACGGCAAGAGACAATGCTTCAAGATAAAATCCCCTGCACGAGCCTATGAATATCAGCATGCCTGACAAATATCCGACAGTTTTAACATTCACGGGGCATTTCACCGCTCCGAAGCACTCGTAAAGCATCACAAGCGAAATCAGCAGCACCACCGCGAGGAAAAACACGGGCGGAAGTGCAAGCGCACCGAAGAAAACCGCCAGTGCCGCAAATGAAGTTATAGTTCTTGTAAGCATATCATACACCTCCGAACCGCCTTGAACGATTTTGAAAATCATGCACCGCATGTCTTAAATCCTCAGGCTTAAAATCAGGCCACAGCTTATCCGTAAACCACATTTCCGCATAGCTGACCTGCCAAAGCATAAAATTCGACAGCCGCATTTCACCGCTTGTTCTTATAAGCAAATCAACATCGGGCTGACCGCTTGTGTAAAGACCTTTTTCAATATCATCGGCACAAATATCATCAATTTTTTTTGCTCCCGATGCTACCTCTGCCACAAGCTGCTTTACCGAATTTACCAGTTCCTCCCTGCCGCCGTAATTTAACGCAATATTCATCACAATTCCCGTATTATTTTTTGTGAAATTTTCCGTTTTCACAATCTGCTCGCACATTTCCGGAGACAGCTCCCTGCGTGAACCGATTGCACGTATTACAACATTTTCACCTGCAAGAGTTTTCTCGGCATTCACAAGATAATCCATAAGCAACCCCATAAGGTAATCAACCTCGGATTTCGGTCGTTTCCAGTTTTCGGTCGAAAACGCATAAACGGTGATATACTTTATGCCCATTTTATTTGCTTCCGTAATTATTTTCTTTAGTGACTCTGCTCCTGCCTTGTGTCCGGCACTGCGCGGCAGACCTCGCTTTTTAGCCCACCTGCCGTTGCCGTCCATAATAATTCCTATATGCTGCGGCAGCGCCGCCGTATCATATTCGGGTGTTTTCTTTCTTCCAAACAGCATAAATTCTCCTTTTGCTATTACACACCGCAAAATCACTTCTGCGGTGTGTAGGTTTTTCATATTTCCGTCCTGTTATCAGACCTCAATTATTTCCTTTTCCTTTGCGGCATCTATACTGTCTATTTCCTTAATATATTTATCCGTAAGATTCTGTATATCCTTTTCGATTTCCTTTAAATCGTCCTCGGTAATTTCACCGTTCTTCTTCTGAGCCTTAAAAGCGTCCATTGCGTCACGTCTTACATTTCTTATCTGAATTTTTGCTTCTTCCGTGTATTTCTTGACTGTCTTAACAAGCTCTTTACGTCTTTCCTCTGTCAACGGAGGGAAGTTAAGGCGGATTACCTTTCCGTCATTCTGCGGAGTAATTCCTATATCCGATTTGTTGATTGCTTTTTCGATTTCCTTTAATACGCTTGCGTCCCACGGCTGAATAACCAACATTCTCGGCTCGGGTGACGCTATCGAGCCGACCTGATTTATCGGAGTCATTGTTCCGTAATAGTCAATTGCAACCTTATCCAATACGGATGCATTTGCACGGCCTGCACGTATTGTCTTTAATTCCTCTGCATAGCCGTCTGTTCTTTTTTCCATTTTAGCTTCGATTTCAGGATATTTTCCCATATTTGTAACCTTTCCTTTCTTTATGGCGCTTATTAAAGCTTGCCCTCGTTATTTACCAATGTTCCTATCTTTTGTCCTTTTACCGCTCTTACTATATTTTCCGGATCGTCAAGTCCGAAAACAAGAATCGGCATTCTGTTATCGCGGCACAATGAAGCCGCCGTTGAATCCATTACACCAAGATTTCTCTGAAGCACATCACTGAATGAAAGCACATCATATTTCTTTGCATTGGGATTTATATTGGGATCGCTGTCATAAACAGCATCAACCTTTTTGGCAAGCAATATAACGTCTGCCTCCATTTCGACCGCACGCAAAGCCGCCGCCGTATCGGTTGACATAAACGGATTTCCCGTTCCGCAGCCGAAAATAACAACTCTTCCCTTTTCAAGATGTCTTTCCGCACGTCCTCTTATATAAGGCTCTGCCACCTGGCGCATTTCTATTGCAGTCTGAACCCTTGTCGGTACTCCGAGCATTTCAAGCGAGCTGCATAATCCAAGTGCATTTATCGCCGTTGCAAGCATGCCCATATGGTCGGCTCTTGTTCTGTCCATTTTCTCACTGCTTCTGCCGCGCCATATATTGCCGCCTCCGACAACTATGGAAACCTGAACGCCCATATCAACAATCTTTTTGATGCTTTCGCATATATTGGTAATTGTTGTTTCGTCCAGTCCGAAGCCGTTGCTTCCCGCAAGCGCTTCACCGCTTACTTTTAAAAGCACTCTTTTGTACTTTGGTTTCATTATGTTTCCTCCCTTTACGGATATATCTGTTACTGTTAGTTATATTATACTATCAATTAACCAAAAAAGCAATATTTTTTTATTTCATCAGACAATTTATTTCATGGCTTGTCAGATGTCTCCAGCGTCCGGGCGGAAGATTGCCCAGCTCCAGCTCTCCGATTTTTATACGCTTTAATGCCGTAACCGTGTATCCCAGCGCCGCAAACATTTTTCGCACCTGTCTGTTCCGTCCCTCATGTATGGTGAGCTTAACCGTTGTTTTTCCGTTTTCGGCATCAATAATTTCGGCTTCGGCAGGAGCTGTTTTATAATCTTCAACATTCACTCCGCGTCTTAATCTGTTAAGGTCGGCAATTGCAAGTCCGCCTTTTATGACAGCTATATAGGTCTTATTCTTTTTAAATTTCGGATGCGTTATTTTATAGGTAAAATCGCCGTCATTTGTCATGAGCAGCAAGCCCTCGGTTTCGTAATCAAGTCTGCCTACCGGGAAAATTCTCGTTCCTATTTCATCCTTTACTATATCCACCACTGTCGGACGGTCAAACTGGTCGTTTACCGTCGAAACATAGCCTGCCGGTTTATTCAGCATAATATAATACTTTTTGTTTTTAAGCTCAATCGGCTTATTGTCCACCGAAACGCTGTCACAGCCGATTTCAACCTTGACTCCCTGTTCCGTTACCTTTTTTCCGTTTACGCACACACGTCCCTCGGAAATCATCATTTCCGCGGCACGCCTTGATGCCGTTCCGCTCATCGCAATGTATTTTTGCAGTCTTACCGTTTCTCCCATAAATTTATCCTTTCGTTATACCGTTATATTTTTCATGCATCTTATTATATTTGATTTAAGGCTTTTTTTAAGTTTCAGTCTGCCGGTCTGATATATATCATTTTCGGAAATCACATTCACTCTGCCAATTTCGTTTTCTTTATACATTATCCTCAAATACCCTATCTTTTCTCCCTTGTTGACAGGACCGCTTATTTTTTGCGGAACACAGGTTTCAACCTCGATTTCCGTCTTTTTGTCTTTTTGCGACGGTACGATAAAATCATTTTCCGCAATGAATGAATATTTTCCGGAGCACATGACGCACTCGCCCTTTTCTACCGCCTTTATCGGATATGAGACGGAAAAGGCTTTTTCATACATTTCCTTATGATTGTTCCAGTCATTCCCGTCGTTAAGTGTTACGGCAATGTATTTCATGCCGTCACGCTCCGCACAGCTTACAAGGCATCTGCCGGCTTTCTTCGTAAAGCCCGTTTTTATGCCGATACAGCCGTCATATAAATCCAAAAGCTTATTATGATTAATGAAGGTCAGCGGATGCTCCGGATTATTCACAGGCCATACGGTACGCTTTTTCGTCGATACGATTTCCGCAAACTTATCATTTTTCATGGCATAGCGTGCAATCAGCGCCAAATCATATGCCGTAGTGGAATGTCCGTCCTGCGGAAGTCCGCTGGGATTTAAAAAGCACGTTTTCACCGCACCTATTTCCACAGCCTTTCTGTTCATTATCCCCGCAAATTCTTCAATGCTTCCCGATACGCAAAGAGCAATTGCCTCTGCGGCATCGTTTCCCGAATTCAGCATAAGACCGAACAGCGCGTCCTCCATATACAGCTGATCGCCCGGCTTTGCATAAGTTGATGAGCCGCCTGCACGCACCGCACTGTCCGTCATGGTGACTATATCATACAAATCGCTGTTTTCTAATGCCGCTACGGCAGTCATAATTTTTGTTGTACTTGCCATCGGCCGTTCCTCATATGCATTTTTTTCATACAGCACTTCACCCGTGACCGCATTCATCAGACATGCACTTCCGCTATCCTCCGTCTCAGCCAAAGCCGATACCTTGCCGATAAGCAGTACACAAAAAAACGATAATAAAATTCTTTTCATTTTAATCTCCATACCATTATACAACGTATCGTTTCCGATTGCCACAAAAATACGCTTT
>CAJKHT010000089.1 GCA_905199755.1 uncultured Eubacteriales bacterium
TCTGCCTAATCCAAACCGAACTACAGAATTTGTAATACCGGCGATATGTGTTTTTTGCTTCTTTTCTTGCGTTCCGGAGTTTTTTAACATCCCCTCTTTTACTGTTTGTTACAGGATATTTCATCTATCTTATCCAGTTCTTCCTTTGAAAAAGCAGTGTTTTTAACGGCTTTGATATTATCAAGTATCTGTGACGGCTTTGACGCTCCAATCAGAACCGATGTCACCTCACCATCCTTCAATATCCATGCCAATGCCATTTCGGCAAGAGTTTGTCCCCTTTCTTCGGCGATTTTTCCGAGTGCTCTTATCTGCGAAAGCTTTTCTTCCGTTACCGAAGCTGCCGAAAGAAATCTGCCGTCGGTTTTTATGCGGCTGTCTTCGGGAATACCGTTTAAATATCTGTCCGTGAGCATGCCTTGTGCCAGCGGACTGAATGCGATTATTCCCTTATTAAGCTTTACCGCAGTTTCCTTTAAACCGTTATTTTCTATTGTTCTGTCAAAAATCGAATAACGATTCTGATTAATTATAAACGGACACTTCAGCTCCTCCAGAATTTTACACGCTTCTTCAAGCCGCTTTCCGTCATAATTTGACAGACCTGCATACAAAGCCTTTCCGCTTCTTACAATACGCGTCAGAGCGCCCATTGTTTCCTCCAACGGCGTATCATAGTCCGGACGATGATGATAGAATATGTCCACATAATCCAGTCCCATGCGTTTTAAGCTTTGGTCAAGACTTGCTATCAAATACTTACGGCTGCCCATGTTTCCGTAAGGGCCGTCCCACATTTCATAGCCTGCCTTTGTGCTTATAATCATCTCGTCACGGTAGGCACTCATTTCCTCACGCATTATTTTGCCGAAATTCCGCTCTGCGCTGCCCGGCTCCGGACCGTAGTTGTTTGCCAGATCAAAATGAGTTATACCGTTGTCAAACGCGGTAAAGCACAGTTCTTTCATATTTGAATACTGCGCGGTGTCCCCGAAATTGTGCCAGAGTCCGAGCGATACCGACGGGAGCTTTAAGCCACTATTACCGCATTTGTTATACACCATATCATTATATCTGTCATTGCTTGCTTTGTACATTTCTATCATTCCTTTCAATTAAATCTGAATACTAATTTCTGAATATCCTTATCAAAAAGATTATCCTTATTCACAGTCACTGCTTCGGTATAAAGCTCCTTTTGAGAAGCATTTTCACCCGAAATGAGTTCTGCGGCGCTTTTAACACCCAAATATCCTATAGCAAACGGATTTTGTACTATAAGCGTATCTATTTCACCCGTTTCAAGCATACCTATTGATACGGTATTCGTATCAAAGCCTATTCCGTATACTTTGCCCGATAAATCCAGCCGCTTTATTGCATTGCCAATGCCGAGAGTCATCCACTCGTTAAAGCCCACAAGAGCATTAATCTGCGGATTTTCTTCAAGCAGTGCCGCTGCTGCGGAGGTAACACTCTCGGTATTGCTGTTCACATTTACCGATGCCGTTATCCGCGCATTTTCAATGCCGTCTATATATTCCCTGAAGCCCTGCTCACGCTGTATTCCGTTTTCCGTACTCTTATAATAATTTATCAGTCCCACATTTATTTCTTCGCCGTTCGGAAAGCAGCCGATAACCGCCTCACCTGCCTTATGTCCTGCCGAGACATTATCTGTCCCTATAAACATACTGACATTATCCGAATTGACATTGCTGTCAATGGCAATCACCTTTATCCCTGCCGCTGCCGCTTCGTTTACCGCATCTGCGGATTTTTCAAAATCAATCGCGGACAAAACTATCGCATCCGCTTTTCGTTTTACGGCAGACATAATCAGTTTATTTTGATTGACATAATCCTCCTCATTTTCGGGACCTTCAAACGTAACCGAAATATTATATTCCGTTGCCGCCGACTCCACACCGTTTTTTACGCTGTGCCAGAAATCGGAATCAAGCGCTTTGACAATAACCGCAATTTCCTTTTTGTCCGTATTTTTCTTTGCGCATGACGATACCGAAAATACCAGAAAAGAAATACATAAAAGAACATACAAAAGCTTATTTGTTTTCATTTGTACCCTCCTTGGTTATCTTAGGTATTCTTGCCGTGATTTCGGTGCCTGCATCAAGCTCGCTCTTTATCGTCAGACCGTATTCAGCGCCGAAATAGATTTTCAGGCGGTCATTTACGTTCTTCACGCCTATACCGCTCGAATCGCTACGCTCTTTGCTTAAAATTTTTGCGCACTGCTCCTCCGACATACCCACTCCGTTGTCGGCAACCGTCATAAGAATATCATTTTCGTTATCCTCTGCCTGCTTTACGGTGATTTTTATTTCACCCTCATCAACAAGGCGGTCTATTCCGTGATAAATCGCATTTTCAACCAATGGCTGCAATGTGATTTTATTGCACAAATATTCCTCTAAGCTCTCATCAACCTCAAAGCTGTACGTAAACTGCGAACGGTAACGAAAGCTTTGAATAATAAGATAATTTCTGACATGGTTAATTTCATCTTTTATAGTGATAAGCTCATGTCCGCGGCTTATGCTTATTCTGAAGAGTCTTGCCAGAGCGCTCACCATTTTAGATGCTTCTTCCGTTGCACCTCTTTCGCACATCCATTGTATGGAATCGAGAGTGTTATATAAAAAGTGCGGATTTATCTGTGCCTGCAAGGCTTTAAGCTCTGTCTTTCTGAGCTCTGTTTCCTCACGGCGCACCTTTTCCATAAGATTTTTTATCTTTACCGACATATGCTCAAAAGAGCTTGAAAGCACTCTGAACTCGCTTATGCTTTCGCTTCCTCCCGAAAATCTGAAATTATCCGCATCCTTTTCAAACTGCTTCATCGCACGGATAAGGGACTTTACGGGGGCATTTACGACTTTTGAATATACCGCCAGCACGGCAAGCGAAATCAGCATACCGCATATAAATGATATAAAAATGCTTACTGCTATCTGTCCCCTGCCCTCTGCCGCAAGCTCGTCCGTTAAACTCACTCCGACAATGCGCCATATTCCGCCGTTTGTCGTTTTGAGTGTATAAATAATATTTTTTCCCATTGTCGTTCCGTCGGGGAGTGTACTTATGAAATCGGTATTTTCGGTTCTCAGTCCCGAAAACAAAATCTGCTGCTGCGGGTGATATATAATACTGCCGTTACGGTCAGTAATAAAACAATATCCCTGTCTGCCCACACCTATATGGTCAATATATCTTGCAATTTCGGAAAATCTGAAATCGATTGCCGCATATGCCCCCTTATTGAGCGCACATTCGTTTAACTTAACCGCTGCCGTTATTACCCACGGATACTCTCCCTCGAAAAGCGTCTGCACATGCGGATCGGAAATGGCAACCTCCGCCGACTCGTCAAACAATTTTTTATCAAAGGATAAGTCCTTGTAAATATGCTCCTTTATCTTGGCGCCGTTACCGGTACAGCTTATAATTCCGCCGTTTTCATCATAAACTGTTACAGCATAAATATCATTCTGAACAGCCGTCAGAGCCGAAAACCGGCTCTCAAGCTCCGAAGCATTCCCGACATTTCCTATCAGACGTTTCACAAAAGAGAGCTTATTCTTCATTGTCTCAAAATAATTGTTTATTTCAAGTTCCGTCTGACTTATCATCTGTTCCGAATTGACCTGTGCATCGTGCATCAGAGAATTTGTGTAAACGGAGGCAAATACCGCAACGCACACAGCCACTGCGGAGATTACCGCAGCGGCTATTGATATTACCGTAATTGCCGACAAGCTTACGGACGGGCGGCGGTTTTTGTCTGCCATGACATTGTCCCCTTTCGTACACTCATTCGTTTCTGTTTGTATTCCTTATCTTATTCGGTGATTCCCCGTAGAATTTCTTAAAGCAATAGCTGAAATAATGCTGATCGCTATATCCGCATTTTTCGGATATTTCAAGCACCTTCATGCTTGAACAGATAAGCATATCATATGCCGCGCTCATGCGCCGCTCAGTGAGCAGAGTAATAAAATTCTTCTTTTTCGTCTTTTTTATAAGTGCGCTCAGATAATTCGGACTGACCGCCAGTTCATTGCTTACCATTGTCAGAGAAAGCTCCTCATCGGAAAATCTTTCGTCAATTATCTGCACAACCCTGTCACACAACACCTCGCTGTCACGCTTCTGCATGCTTGAAATAACCTTTTTTGTATCATAACAGAACGCAATAAGCTCATTTTTCATGCCTGCTTCGCTGTTATACGTTGTAACTCTCGTAAAAATCGGATTTGACGAGAGCAGACGCAGTATCTCAGTTTTGTCATCGGTAACATTGCTCACAACACGGTATATTGTCGCAATTATCTGAACGACGAGCAAATCCGCGTTTTCAGGTGTACTGTTTGCAAAAAGCTCATTTATAAAATTCTCAAGTTCTTCTTTCTTTCCCACCTTCAAAAGCTGCTCCAGTTTCAGAATTGTTTTCTCTATCTGGTCTATTTCAATTTCACCGTTACGCTCCTGGTCGTTTATGAAACGCACCTCGCCGGCGCCGTCCGTTGTGTACCTTCTTGCCGTTACCGCCTGAAAATATGCCCCTGCACAGCCCGACAGCGCACGGAAATCACGGCTTATACCTATCGTACACTTCTGACCTAACATTCGTTTTGCCGTCTGAACAAGCTCACGCACCGGCAGCTCCATTATATTGGATATTTCTCCTTCGCCCTCAATTACCGACAGCGTCACAACGCGTCCGTACACAATAAAGCTGACGGAATACATATAATGCGACAATACCGTATCCACAAAATCGGCATGCTCTTTACCCGTGCAGTGCTTTCCGGCCTCATTCTTAAATTTTGAGACAAGTACACAAAAACGCGGACTTGCCCCTTTTTTTATAATACCCAGCTCTTCTGCCGTTTCATTAAGCTCATTATCGTCCGGCTGTTCCTCGTTGCTGCCGAGCATGAGCGGCAGCAAAAAGCGATCCACCGAAAGCCGGTGCAGCTGATTTTGCAAATCCGTTCCCGGCGCAGAAATAACACTGCCGATTCTTTCATCCATTCGGCGGTGTATTTCAAATAGCTCCTCCGACATTTCCGATGAGGAAATCGGTTTCAGAAGATACTTTATAATATTATAGTTTATTGCGGTTCTTGCATATTCAAAGCTGTCATATCCGCTGAGAATAACAATCTGTGTGGCAGGGCGCATTTCCCTGACCTTAACCGCCAGCTCCAATCCCGAAAGCATCGGCATTTTTATATCGGTAAGTATGAGGTCCGGTTCAAGACTTTCAATCAAATCCAGCGCTTCAACACCGTTCTCGGCTTCGCCGACAACCTCAAATCCGGCAGCCTCCCAATTAACCCTTTCTATAATTGCGCGGCGCTGCTCAAATTCATCCTCCACTACCAGAACAGTATATTTCATCATAAATTCTCCCGGTATTTAATCCACATTGTTTACTTACATTATATAAAGTATATCATTAAATATCGGAAAAATCAACATTTTTATTGCAGATTGCTCAATTTGCCTTTTCCCAGCCTGCATAAAGCGTCATGCTTCCGCTCACGGTATCACTGTCCGTATTCCATTTTTGAGTGCAGTCACGGTCTGTGTACCACCCGGTGAAATGCCAGCCCTCTTTGACGGGGTTTTCGACCGTTAATGTATCTGAGTGCATTGCTTTTACCGGCTCAATATACGAACCGCCGTCCGTGTCAAACTTAACGGTAAATCCGTTATGGCTGACAACGAACACCATTGCGGCAATCAGTGCTGCAGTGAGCGATGCAACCATTATATTTGCACTTTTTAACGACATATTGATTTTTGCATAAAGTCCGCCCGTGCGGCGCACATTCTGCGCCGCATTGATATTTTCGTCTTTCATGGCAATGCCCTCCTTACTGTTTTCCGAATTACTTACGTGCAAGATACTTTCTCATGTCTATCGCACATGCCACAAGAATTATAAGACCTTTTATTACATACAGCATATTCGCATCTACGGAAAGGAAGTTCAGACCTACAAATATGATTTGCAGCAGGAACACTCCGATTACAATACCGCTGATTTTACCTGTACCTCCGACAAACGATACACCGCCTATAACGCAGGCTGCTATTGCGTCGGATTCGTAGTTAAGTCCCGTATTTGCAGAACATGAAGCAATACGTGCGCCCTCGATAAAGCCCGTAATACCGTACATTGCGCCTGCAAGAACAAACACCATTACTATTGTCCAGAATACATTGACACCCGATACGTTTGCCGCTTCTTCGTTTGAACCTACCGCAAACATATTCTTTCCGAACTTTGTTTTATTCCAGATTACCCACATAACAGCGGTAAGAATTATCGAATACAGCACGTATTTCGGCACCGCAACATTTCCTATTTTAAATAATGTGCCGCGCACAAAATCGGTATATGATGCGTCCAGTCCCGACAAAGTCTGACCGTTGTTTCCGCCGAGCATCAGATACATAAGCACCAGACCAAATACTATAAGCTGTGTTGAAAGAGTAACTATAAACGGATGAAGCTTAAATTTTGCAACGAAAAATCCGTTTACAAAGCCGATAGCCGCACCTACCGTAATTACTAAAAGCAATACTGCCCAAAGCGGCATAACACCCATATTCGGGAATATCTTATTTGCGTATCCCACCATCTGCAGAAGCGATGCCGCAATACATGCGGTGAGTCCGACACAACGTCCTGCCGAAATATCGGTACCCGTAAGTACAATAGCTCCTGCTATACCGAGAGCTATAGGAAGCTTTGCCGCCGTAAGCGAAACTATATTGACTACAGATGACATCGACAGAAACGCCGGTACACGTATAGCTATATAAATTACCGCTATAAGTATGATTATATACATTGCATTATTGAAAAGCAAATCTGTTATTGTTCTCCGCTTGTCTGCTCCTGACTTTTTCTTAAAATCATCAATCCATGCCGACAAACGATTTTTTCTTGTTGCTGCGTCTGACATTTATTTTTCCTCCAATTCTTTCGTAATTATACATATTTTGCCGCAAGAGTCATGATTTCCTCCTGGGTTGTGTCTGCCGCGTCCACCTCGCCTGCGAGCTTTCCGCCCGACATAACCAGTATGCGGTCACATACACCAAGCAGCTCCGGCATTTCCGATGATACCATTATTACCGTCTTTCCCTTTTCGGCAAGATCTATTATAAGCTGATATATTTCATATTTCGCACCGACATCTATACCTCTTGTCGGCTCATCGAGCAGGAGTACCGTCGGATCGGTAAGAAGCCAGCGTCCCAGAATAACTTTCTGCTGATTTCCTCCCGAAAGAGTACGTATCTTTGTTTCCTGATCCGGTGTCTTTACTCTCATGGATTTAATACACCAGTCCGTGTTCTTCTTCAGTTTTGCCTTGCTCAGAAACGGTCCCGTTTTGCATTTGTCAAGGCTTGATATTGTTGCATTTTCACGTATGTTAAGTATTCCGAAAATACCCGTCGCACGCCGTTCCTCGGTAAGCAGAGCAAAACCGTTTTTAATGGAATCTCCGGCATTTTTATTTTTAATGGGCTTTTTATTAAGCTTAATGGAACCCGATTTTCTGGTTGCAATTCCGAAAATATTTTCCAAAAGCTCTGTTCTTCCCGAGCCGTCCAGTCCAGCAACACCAAGTATTTCGCCCTTGCGCGCTTTAAAGGACACGTCCCGAAGCTTTGAATATTCCGCTGACAGATTATCCACCTCAAGCAGCACATCGCCTATTTTATTGGTTTTCGGCGGATAAACATTTGTAAGCTCACGTCCTACCATAAGCTTTATTATCTCGTCCATGGTAAGCTCCTTTGCCGCCTTTGTCGCTATCCATTTGCCGTCACGCATTATTGTGACATCATCGGATATACGCAGAATTTCCGCCATTTTATGTGATATATATATTATTGCGCAGCCTCTGTCGCGAAGCATATTTATAATGCGGAAAAGATGTTCAACCTCCTCCTCGGTAAGCGATGATGTCGGCTCGTCAAACACGATGACCTTTGAATTGTATGAAACCGCCTTTGCAATTTCCACCATCTGCCTTTGCGAAACCGGCATGGTACTCATCACCGTTTTCGGATCAATGTCAAGTCCGAGATTTTTAAAGACTTCCTTTGTCGCGGTATACATTTTCTTTTCGCTTGTAATGGGAATACCCTTTGCCACGGTCGGGAAACGGCCGAGCCACATATTATCCATTACATTACGCTTCAGCGCCTGATTAAGCTCCTGATGCACCATTGCAACACCGTTTTCCAGAGCTTCTTTGGAATTTTTGAAATCTATTTCCTTTCCGTCCAGATATATTCTGCCTGCATCCTTATTGTACACACCGAACAGACATTTCATAAGCGTAGATTTTCCGGCTCCGTTTTCCCCCATCAGCGCATGAACAGTACCTGCCTTTACGCTAAGATTGACCTTATCCAGCGCCTTTACGCCGGGGAAAGCCTTTTCTATGTTCTCCATTTTCAGAAGAACGGGTTTTTCATTATTATTTACACTATTGCTCATAAGCCTATACCCCGTTTCTTATTTACATTTCGGGGGGCATTTAAAAAGTACAGACCGTTTCGGTGTGTTCCCGAACCGCCCATGAAACGCACCGCCCGTACACCGTCGGGTGCGTTTCATGCGTTCCGCACTCTTTTTACCCCCTTATAAACCTCACTCTTTACTTATTTTCTGCCGTGTATGTTGAATACGGAATATTTATTCTCCATGTTCCTACAACTTCGCTGTTGTCTAGACCGTCAAACGCATTCTTATCGTCAAAGTAATTCTGTGCAATACTTGTGATTGCGTTTGCCATGCCGTCTGCGTCCTGCTTGATTGTACCGACCATGCTGCCCTTTTCTATCGCTGACTTTGCCGCATCTGTTGCGTCTACTCCGAATACGGGAATTGTTTTGCCCGTACCGTTGTTGTAGCCTGCTGTCTGCAATGCCGACAATGCGCCGAGAGCCATTTCGTCATTATTCGCTATAACAAGCTCTACCATGTTATTGTTAGCAACGCTGTACTGAGCAAGAATTGTGCTCATGTAGTCCGTAGCCGCTGCCGATGACCACTGACCGTTCTGGTCAACAAGATATTTGTTGCTGTTTGATGAATCGTAAAATTCCAGCTCCGGCTTGCCTGCCTCTTTTAGAACCTTGTTTGCATCTTCAACACCGTACTGTGTACGAGCTATGGCTTCCATGTTTCCTTCCTGGCCCTTGAATATAACATAACTAATTTTTCCGTCACCGTTCAAATCAGTCTTGTCATAGTTATCTACCAGATACTTACCTATCATTTCGCCCTGCATGTGTCCTGCCATTTCGTAATCCGTTCCGACAAACACACACTTATCGTAGCTGCTTACAACCGATTCATCAACCGAGCGGTTAAAGAATACTACCGGCACGTCCTGCGCCTTTGCCTGATCTATAATGTTCTGTGCCGCATCGTTTGAACCGGTATCAACAACGTTTACAACCAAAAGCTTTGAACCCTTTGCCAGTGCCGTTGTAACCTGTTCCGTCTGAGTTGTCTGATTGCCGTTTGCGTCATAGTTCTGGAATTTTAAGCCTTTGCCCGTGAGGAGCTTATCCATTGCCGAACGAACGCTTGAAATGTACGTATCGCTGTAGGTGTAGTAGAACACCGAAACCTCACCGTTATTCGCTTTTCCGTCTCCGCCCGTACTTCCGCACGATGCCAGTCCCATAACCATTACAGCCGCCATGGCTGCCGCCAGTATTTTTCTGAGTTTCATAATATTTTTCTCCTTTCAATCTTCAAGTCTTTTTATTTCCGTTCCGACTTGATACCGTTTTGTTTTTTTCGACTTCCCTTGTCGTTGTCTTTATTATAGTCGATATTGAATTTAAAATAAATGCATTTTATTATTCAAAATGTATAAAAAATTATTGTATTTT
>CAJKHT010000090.1 GCA_905199755.1 uncultured Eubacteriales bacterium
ATTCAACGCATTTACAATATATAATTTTTAAATATTATATTACATTTTTTTTAAAATGTCAACAGTTTATTTCATATCATCAATAAGCTGTATCAGATTTGAACAAAGGGTTTTCATTCTTGACTTATAAGCCTCTGTTTCGGACTTTAAGGCAAGCATTTCCTTGTGCTTTCTTATATGCTCGTCATCAATCTGCTTTGCAAGCCTTACCGCATCAAGCTTTGCCTTGCTTATGATTGCCTGTGATTCAAGCTCCGCATTGCGTTTAAGCTCGTCGGCATTGTGCTTTGCCATGTCAATCGACTTCTGCATGGTTGTTTCCATCTGCTTGTAACGCTCGACCGCATCGGTGAGAACGCCTATTCTGTCTTTAAGCGACTGCAGCTCCTTATTCATGTTTTCATAGTCGGCAATAATCATATCGAGAAAATCGTCCACCTGGTCACAATCATAACCCTTGAGCTTTTTGTCAAATTCCTTATTCTGAATATCAACAGGTCTCAGCATATAAATCCCCCCTTGTTTTACCCCAATATCAAATATATTTTTCAAACACGGCATGTATTCTTCCTTTTCGCGTTTCGCCGCCGATTTCGGACAGAATATATCTGCCGTGACCGCGAACGGAAAGAAGATCACCCTCCTTAACCGTCTTTGATGTATCATATATTTCTTTGTAATTAAGCTTAACCAATCCGCCCTCTATAAGCTTTGATGCCTCGCTCCTCGATAATCCGGCAGCGGCGGACACCGCCGCATCAAGCCTTGCCGATGCAAAAACCGTTTCTATATGCTCGGTTTCGCGCTTCGGCGCTTCAAAGCCGTCAAGTGCAATTTCCGTTATTTTAACACCCTGATTGCTTATTTTCCGTATGTTATCCTTTATATATTGAGCAGTATCACTGCATACAAACAAATACGCACCGTCATTGTCCGCAAGTATATCGCCGATTTTCCGTCGGTCAAGCCCCAGTGACAGCACTGACCCGAGATAGTCGCGGTGAGTAAGCCGTCTGTTAAAGCCGCCGTCAATTCTTAATACACTTATCGGAAACGCGCTCTCACACGCCTCCTCCCATTCGGGAAAGACACCGAGCAGCTTCCGTTCGCAGCCGTCAAAGCCACCGAAAAGCATATAATTGCAGCCATATGGAAAATGAAACTCCGTTTCGATAAATGCCGCCTCGCCGCCATCGAGAAAATCGGAAAATCTGCCGCACGAATACTTTTCGCACAGCCGCACAATATCCTCCGTTTTTGCCGAGAGCAGTTTTTCCTCCGGTGTCATGCTTTATGCGTCCCAGTCAAAGGCATTTTTTGTCTGCGCCTGCAGATTGTCGCCCGTAATATCAATATTGCTCGGGGCGGCTACAAAAATGCCTCCGTCCACACGGCGTATGTTTCCGCTCAGACCGTAAACCGTTCCCGCAACAAAATCAACAACACGTCTCGCCTCATCGTCGTCCATGCCGCCGACATTAAATATAACCAGACGTCTTGCTCTGATTTCATCGGAAATCTTTGTTGATTCCTCAAAGCTTATCGGTTTTATTATTCTTATTTTTGCATTTCCCGTGCTGCTGCCTATCGGAAGAACTCTTGAAGAGCTTTTTTTCGCAAAATGTGCGGTTTTTAAAGGCTCCTCTGTTTCCTCCTCGTCCTCTTCATAGTAATCGTCATCATAGTTTTCATCGGTTTCTATTCCGATAAAGTTTTTTACCGAGTTTATAAAGCTCATTTTTTTACCCCCTGAAATTATATTCACGCTGACCGAATATCGCACTTCCTATTCTTACAACATTCGCTCCGCATTCTATTGCTTCTTCATAATCGCCGCTCATGCCCATCGACAAATATTTCATATTAACATTATCATATTTTTTTGCGCCGATGTCAACAAAAAGCTTATGCATGTTGTTAAAATGTAATTTTTTCGTAACGCTGCTGTCTGTTTTGGGTATAATCGTCATAAGTCCCTTTACCCTTATATTAGATAATTCCCCGGCATGGAGCAGGAGCGTTTCCGTTTCTCCGGCACTTATTCCCGACTTGCTTTCCTCGCCGGAAATATTAACCTGAATAAGTATATCCTTTATAAGACCGTGCTGCTTTGCCTGACGGTCGATTTCGTCCATAAGCTTTATCGAATCGACACTGTGTATCAAGCAGCACTTATCTATTACGTATTTTACCTTGTTCGTCTGCAAATGACCTATAAGATGCCAGTTTACCGGAAGTACGGCATCAAATTTATCGCGCACCTCCTGCGGCTTGTTTTCGCCGATGTCGGTAGCTCCGGCACGTATAGCTTCATTCATCAGCTCCGGCGGATGCGTTTTTGTCACCGCTACAAGCAAAATATCGCTGCGGCTGCGTCCGCTGCGTTCCGCCGCCGCGGTTATTTTCTTTTCCACTTCTGCCAGGTTTTCGGATACGTTTACCATTTTAAAGCCGTTGACTCCTTTCGGCGGTTTAACGCTCGCCTATAATTATTTTATCCATTTTTGATATTTTATTCTGTGCACCGTTCGCGGATTCTATTATAACAATTCCCTCATTCGGATCGCTGTACAGAATTTCACAGTCACACACGCACTGTTTATTGCCCGAAGCCGCAAGCACCGTATGCTTGCCGTCCGATGTGCGTATAGCCTGCACGGGGACTTTGTAGCCGGTGTAGCTGTGGAATATCACGTCAACATCTGCATTTCTGTATGCAAATGCGCCCTCCATGTACTGCGAACATTTTATCATAACAAGTATTTTCCCGTTCTGCTCGTCCGAAATGTATGATACGGTACCGCTCGTTTCGGCATTCGTCATATTTTTAAATCTGAGTGTCACATTTTTATTTTTGTCAAATGTTTCCTTTGATGCCGCGTCAGCCGTTATAATCACATACCACACATGATTGTTTACAACCTTGCAGATGGGATCGCCCGTTTTTACACTTCCGCTTATATTGCTGTACGCATCGCGCCTGCCCTTTAAGCTCTCTATATAATCGACAGTATAGTCCTTTACATAATCGGGCTTTAAAACCGCCTCGAGACCGTCAAGGTATGTTGTGAAAATGCCCGAGATTTCGGTAAAAATCTCGTTTTTATTCATACCTATTCTGTCCTCAATGGCTTTTTTCTGCGCTTCAAGCCGTGACAAGCGGCTGTTTTCGTCTGTCAGTTCCTCACCCGAACGCAGCTTGTTTATATCATTTTTCTGTTTTGATATTCCGGTAATATTTTTTTCCGCCGCATCATCAAAAATGCTTTTTGCACGCAAGGAAACTTCACTTTCGACAGATGCGGAATCCGAAACGTACAGTGATGTACGGTTTTCGGCATTTCTTTCTTTTACGATATTTTTATCGAGTGTACCAAGCTCCTTTATTGTATCACTGCTGATTACACCGCTGTAAACCGTACTGACAATCGAGTCGGTCGAAACGCGCTCTCCCTCTGCGACATGGTTATATACGGTACCTGTGTTTCTTGCATAATATACCCTTTCGTCACGGGCAATAAAGCCCTGTGCCGATATGCTGTCCTCATGCGTAACTTTTTCGACAGGCACCGAATTAAGCGGTGAATTTATATACCGAATACCAAGTACCAGCATTACCGCCGTGCATACACAAAAGATAGCGGCTATAATTTTTTTCATGCTAAATCCCCGTTTTCTGCCAAATTATTCATCAGATTCCAAATCACGCGATTCCACCGCACTGCTGCCCGAGGAGCTGCCGCTGCCCGAAGAAGAACCACCCGAAGATGAACCGCTGCCCGAGGACGAGCTGCCACTTCCCGATGATGAACCGCCGCCCGAGGACGAGCTGCCGGACGAAGATGACGAACCGCCCGATGATGAGCTGCCGCTTCCCGATGATGAACCGCCGCCCGAGGACGAGCTGCTCGATGATGAACCGCTGTTTCCGGAAGATTTGCCGGACGACGAGCTACTGCCCGACGACGATGTACTTCCTGAGGAGCTGCTGCCGGAGGATTTGCCCGACGACGAGCTGCTGCCCGGCGACGATGTACTTCCCGAGGATTTTGATTCCGTTTTCTGCTCCGGCTTTGCCGTTGCACTGCTTGATGATGATTTCGGATTTTCGGGATTATCTGTTGTTATATTGTCAGCATCATAGCCGAAGACCGTTCTCACAAGCTCTTTTGTTTTTGCAAGGTCAACAATCCATACGGAGCCGTTTTCCTTGTCCTCGCCGAATTCACCCGGCAGCTGATAAGATTCGATATTGCTGCTGCTGAAGTTTGTCAGATATTTTGAATACTTTACAACGTCCTTAACCGTAAAATTCGTCTTTATTTCAGAGCTTACCGCCTGGAATATTGCCGGAATTTTCAAAATCATGGACGCATTCACCTTCTGGTCGACAATTGCTTTCAAAAGCTTCTGCTGCATTTCGATTCTGTCCTTGTCGCCGTTCGGATAGCTTTTAAATTCCTTTCTGCCCGTTGCGGGATTATATGTTCCGTCCTCAGCATTGCCGTGACGATAACGCATAACCCATACAGCCTGCTGACCGTTAAGCTTGTAGTCTCCGGGCGGCAGGTCAATGTGCAGTCCCTGAACGGGATCGTCATACACCATGCCTACTCCGTCACCGTAAATATCGGGAATTGTGAAGTCAACGGGTCCAAGCTCGTTGACCACGTGCGCAACCGCATCAAATGAGAAATCCACATAATAGTTTATAGGTATTCCCGTTATTCTGTTCACAGCCTCACAAGTCGCCGTAGGGCCGCCTATAACTCCGTTCTTTTCAAACGCATGCGCCGCATTTATTTTCTGATACCTGTTTCCTATATACATTTTCGTATCACGCGGAATCGAAAGCATATTAACCTTTCCCGTTTCGGTATCGTAGCTTGCAAGCATGATTGCATCGGTACGCAGACCGTCCACGTCCGTACCCATAAGCAGAACGTTTATTTTTCCTCCGTATGCTTCTACCGTTGATGTGTTGTCCACTTCTTCCCCGTCAAGACCTCCGCTGTAATTTATTCCGAGACACACCAGCGCTCCGACAAGCATAACTCCGAGAGTTATTCCCAAAACCTGGAAATATCGCCTTACATTAAATTTTGCTTTCACCGTATATAAACCTCCAAGTAATTTCCTGTATGTATTCTGTCAACCTTCCGCCTATAATCAATATATGGGTTTATTATATCATTTTACAAAAAACACGTCAATATTAAACTTCATATAAATTTTAAACAATTTATTACATTTGTGTAACATTTGCATATTAGAGGATTTTTGTGCTGTCAAGTATAACGGTAACGGGACCGTCATTCAAAAGTTCCACTTTCATATCCGCGCCGAAAATCCCCGTTTCGGTTCTGAGTCCGCTGTTCCTCACATATGCCGCAAACCGCTCGTACATTTCCCGAGCCTCTTTCGGCGGCATTGCGCCGTCAAAGGACGGGCGTCTGCCGTGACGGCAGTCGCCGTAGAGCGTGAACTGCGAAACAATCAGCACTCCGCCGCCAATGTCGGTAACACTTTTGTTCATTTTTCCGTTTTCGTCCTCAAAAATGCGCAGAGAAAGCGCCTTATCGGCGATATACTTCAAATCGGTTTCCGTATCTCCCTTTCCGACTCCGAGAAATATCAGAAGTCCCGTGTCCGTTTTGCCGCATATTTTTCCTTCAACCTCAACCGAGGCATATTTTACACGCTGTATTACCGCTCTCATATTTCGTAACCGTTCTCCTCTATTATTGTCTGCAATTCCTCCCAGCACTCAAAGCATTCGTCCAGCTCGGCGCTTAGTTTTTCCGATTTTTCCGACAGCTCCGCCGCCTTTACAAAATCGGTGGCGATTTCGGGCTTTGAAAGCTCCTCACCGATTTTTGCGATTTTGTTTTCAAGCTCCGAGATTTTATCCTCCGCCTTTTTGAAATCGTTTAAGGTTTTGCGTTTTTGCGCTTCAAGCCGCTTTTGTTCCTTATAATCCAAGCCCTTTTCGGGAGACTTTTTTTCTTCATTAATAATATCCGTGCTGCCGTGCACGGCGCAGAAATCGTCATAACTGCCCGAAAAGCTTTCCAATCCGTCATTTGTGAGGTAGATTATTCTGTCGGCAAGCTTATTTATAAAATAACGGTCATGCGAAACCATAATCATTGTTCCGTCATAGTCCGCAAGCGATTTTTCCAGTGCTTCGCGCGATTCTATGTCAAGGTGGTTCGTAGGCTCATCCATAATCAGCAGATTAAAGCTTGCAAGCATCAGCTTTACAAGCTCCACCCGCGCGCGCTCACCGCCCGACAGCTTGTTTATTTCCTTGAATACGTCCTCACCGCGGAACAGAAATACCGCCAACGCATTTCTTATCTGTGTGCGTGTAAGCGCCGGATAAGCGTCCCACACCTCATCGATTATCGTCTTGTCCATGCTGAGACTTTCCTGAATCTGATCGTAATAACCGATTTTTATATTCGCACCGATTTTGAATTTGCCCTCCGTCTGCGCATAAAACCCCATAAGAATTTTCAAAAATGTGGTTTTTCCGCATCCGTTGGGGCCTAAGAGAAACACCCTCTCACCCTTTTTTATGAATAAATCAACATTTTTAAATATATTTTTGCCGTCAAACGACATGCCGAGACCGTCGCACATAACAACGTCCTGACCGCCGCCTCCGCAGGAGCGGAACGAAAAATTCATTTCCTCCGTCTCACCGACAGGCTTTACAAGACCGCTTTCAAGCTTTTCTATAACCTTCATTTTGCTTTCCGCAGTCTTTATATTCTTTTCCCTGTTCCATCTGCGCTGCTGCTCGACAATACCCTCAAGGCGTTCTATTTCCTTTACGGTATTCTCATAATTGCGCAGCTCCGTTTTTTTCTCTATCTCATGCTGCTTTGCAAACTCGCTGTAGCTGCCGGTATAGCTTTTAAGCCTGCCGTTTTCGAGAGAAAATGTTTTGTTTGTTACTCTGTCGAGAAAATATCTGTCATGGGATATAACTATAAATGCGCATTTGCTGTTCTGCAAAAATCCCTCGAGCCACTCCACCGATTCAATATCCAAATGGTTTGTAGGCTCGTCCAGAAGCATAAGATTTACCTTTGACAAAAGTATTTTTGCCAATGCGACACGCGTTTTCTGACCGCCCGACAGCTTTGACACATTAAGCGAAAAATCCTCCTCGTTAAAGCCGAGTCCGATAAGCGTACTTTTTATGCGGTTTTTATAGAAAAAGCCGTCAAGCTCCGAATAACGCTCCTGCAGCTTTGTCTGACGGTTTATCAGTTCATCGAGATTTTCGCCGCCGTTTTCTATTTCAAACCGAATATCTTCCAATTGATTTTCTATTGCAATATTTTCCTCAAACGCACCGAGCATTTCCTCCATGACGGTTTTGTCGCTTTCACTGCATGCGTACTGGTCAAGATAGCCGATTTCCGTAAATTTATTCTTAAAAATTTCGCCGCTGTCATAATCGGTTTCACCCGTTATTATTCTGAAAAGCGTGGACTTGCCGGCTCCGTTGGAGCCGACAAATCCTATTTTATCATTGCTGTCCACACTGAAAGACACATTCTCAAAAAGCGTTTCATCGGAAAACATCTTTTTGAGATTGCTGCCGTTTAATAATATCATACCGTTTTATTCTCCGTATTCCAGCATCGGGGTGAGCAGACCGTGAAGTATACTGTAGCCGTAGTATAAGTCAGGACACCATCTGCCGCCCAAGGCTTCAAGATTTTTTACCGTTCCCGCCCAGTCGATTGACTTTACAACATAATAGCGGTCATGCGGCTCACCTATCGGGGCAAGACCTACATATGCACTCATATGATTAAAATGCGCTCTTACACCGTCATCGGGAGTAGCAAAAGTTTCATGATCCTCCGTTGCGTCCCCCGTCGGATTTTTTATTTTTATTCCTGCCCAGTTATTCATTTCCGGCTTAACCGCTCCCGTGTATCTGCCGAAGCCTGTTTCCTTTGCCGCCTGTGCATACAGAATTTCGGGGCGCAGTCCCGTGATTTCACCGTATTTCCAGTAAATCGGTGCAATATCTATAAAAATATCCTCGGCGCCGCGGCTTTTTGCCCATGCCTGCGCCTGTTCAACGCTTATCTGCGCCGCACCTGCAAGAGGAGTATATGATTTAATCACACCCAAATCCTCCCATGTGAGCTTATCCTTATCCTGTGCCACACGCTGAATAAACGTGCATACCTCCGCACGGGTGAGAAGAGCTTTCGGGCGAATCATACCGCTGTCTCCCGTCATATACGCACGCTCCGCCGCAATCGACAAAAGCGTTTTATATTCGGGCGAAACGTCCTTGGCGTCCGAAAAGTTTTCGGAAAGTATTGTACTGTTACGTATATTGCCCTCCGTCAGTCCCGATGCACGCACCATGGTAGCAGCAAACTCCTCACGTGTTACGGTTTCGTCACCGCCGAATTTATCCGAAAGCTTCCGCGGCATGTATTCCTCTATCGCTCCGGCATATTTATATGCCCAGTTTGCCGGATCGGCATCGGTAAAGGTCGGCTTTTTTTCCTCGGTGCTTATGTTGAATGCCACGCAAAGAATTTTCGCCATCTGCGCACGCGTAAGGTTTGCATCAAGCATAAGGTCACCCTGCGGTGTGCCCTCAAGAATCTTTCTTCTCATACAATATTCTATTCCCTTTACCGCCCACGGGTATTCGCTTTTCCAATCAGCAAATGCCTGCGGTACAGCCATAACCATAATCGCCAGTGCGGATATAACCGCCGTAACTTTCCTGTTCATTGCAATTCTCCGTTCCGCCGCACAATGCGGCTCGTATTTAAGTTCTGCTATATTATACAATATTTTTCTGCATTTTGCAAGACCTTACAGAAACAGCAGCAGACTCAGCGCTATAATAACCATTCCTGCAACAACTCCTATTATTGTAATTTTACTTTTATCATACTCCCTCGCCATGGGAAGCAGCTCTTCGATAGATATAAAAACCATAATCCCCGCAATCATTCCGAACAGTATACCGAACGTTATATCATTAAAGAACGGACGCAGCAGCAAATATCCGATTACCGCGCCCAAGGGCTCCGTTATACCTGAAAAGAAAGATATAAGAAATGCCTTTTTGCGGCTTCCCGACGAAAAATAAATCGGTACGGAGGTTGCAATCCCCTCGGGGATATTGTGTATTGCTATTGCAACCGCAATGGCAATACCGAGCTGCGGATCGCGCAAGGCGGAGGTAAATGTGGTCATACCCTCGGGGAAATTATGTATTCCTATGGCAAGAGCCGTCAGAAATCCCATTCGCTTTAATGTATTTTCCTTTGCGCCCTCATGCAGATTGCCTATATCCCCCTCCGCCGACGGTATAAGCCAGTCGATAAGCCCTATAATGACTATCCCTGCAAAGAAAGCCGCCGCCGCATACCAGCTGCCGCGTATATCGCCTGCGGCATCGGAAAGAAATGTACGCGATTTCTGAAATATCTCAACCATCGACACATAAATCATTACCCCTGCCGAAAAACCGAGAGAGCCTGCCAGAAATTTTGTGTTGGTACGCTTTGTGAACACTGCCAGAACACTGCCTATTCCGGTTGCCATTCCCGCCATAAGAGTAAGCGCGAACGCCGAAAGCACATTATTGTCCACTTCGATCACCCCTATATAAAAATATACCGCGGTTTAAAAAACCGCCTTGCTGTATACTATGTTTTTTTCGGATATGTGTGATTAAATGTATAATAATGCGGAAAACGGTACATAATAAATATACCTCACAAAACACACAGGGGTTAACACCCCGAAACTCTCTTATAATAAGAGGCGTGCATCAAAATGAAATCATTTTGATACACGCCCTTTTACTTTTTCAAATTTCGGTGCTTTTTTATTTTTATGCTTTTTGAATGAATGTTGACAGCCGGGATA
>CAJKHT010000091.1 GCA_905199755.1 uncultured Eubacteriales bacterium
AATGGAAAAGGGATAATTCAAAGGAATACCCTAAAATTCACCCCACGCAAAAGCCAGTGTCGGTATTAAAAAGGCTGATAGAAATATTTACTGATGAGGGCGATGTCGTTATAGACCCTGTTGCCGGAAGCGGTACAACATTAAGAGCAGCAGCGGAACTCGGCAGAAACGCATACGGCTTTGAAATACAGAAAGATTTTTATACAAAAGCACAGGAACAGATGTTAAAGAATATTAAATGTTACAGGCAGGAAAGTTTGATTTGAGTGTTTAGGAGGGTTTATGACAAAGGAACAATTAAAAAATTACCGGGTATTGCAAAAAGAAATACAAGACATCGAATCCGAAATAAAGGAAAGTGTATTGCAAGATACCGTAAAAGGTTCGGAGTGCCGCTTTCCATATATTCAGCATGCAATAAATATTTGCGGCAGCTCTGCTTCAGACATCGGCAGAAAAAAAGCCCTCCTTTGCGAATACAAAAAACAATCGGCAGAGATTGAGGATTTTATAAATAATATAGGGGATATGGTTACTCGCAGGATTTTTAAACTGATGTACATAAAAGGTGACCGCCGCCCGAGTTGGAGCAGAGTGGCATATCTTGTCGGAGGTGGTAATACCCCCGACAGTGTAAGGAAAATACACAGTAGATTTTTAAAAAAATCCTTGAAAAATTAAAAGTTGTCCGTTTTGTCCGTTTTTCCTATGTTATAATTTATAATGGAAGAGGAAACAGAAGTTCCCTCTTCACGGTGTAAAACATTCTTTTTCTGAGTTTTCCGAAAACGGCGCGCACAATTGGGTGCGTGCTTTTTTCGTGTGTAAATTTTTCCGGGAGGTGATAAGAAAAATGTCAAGAGGGAAAAAATACAGTGATGATATAAAAGAGCTTGCATACGCTTTATATGCCGTAAACGGCAGCAAGCAGGAAACCGCGCGGCAGATTGAAGAAAAGACGGGTATCAGAGTAGCACCGAACACCATTACGGAATGGATTAACAAAAAGCCGCCCGATGGGTATGACGAACTTCGAGCGGAAAAGAAGCGCGGATTTATAGAAAGCGCAAACACCATTATTGACAAAGGTATGCAGATAATGGACAGACGTTTTACACGGGCATTGGAGCAGGAGGATGAAATTGACGGGCTTATCGGCATAGTTTCCGATGCGGACGATGTGAGTGATAAGGAAAAGACCAACATTGTACGCAAGCTGTCAGCCTTGCAGTTACATGATATTAAAGCACTGACAACCGCCATAGGCACATTATACGACAAGCGCGCACTGGCACAGGGTGAAAGCACCGACAATACAAAGATTGAGTTTAAACTCCCAAAGGGTGTTGATGAATATGCCGAATAGCGTTATAGATATAAGCACCATTAACCCGAAACAGGCATTATTCTTCAAGGCACGTACAAGGTACACCGCATACGGCGGAGCGAGAGGCGGCGGAAAGTCGTGGGCGCTGCGAAAAAAAATAACTCTTATGTGTGTAAAGTATGCCGGAATAAGAATACTGCTTTTAAGGCGCACATATCCCGAATTAAAGGAAAACCATGTCTACACCTTGCTTGCGGAGCTTGAAGGTATTGCAAAATACAAGGAAACGGATAAGATTTTTACATTTCCGAACGGCAGTACCATAAAATTAGGCTATTGCGCTTCGGAAAAGGACGTTACACAGTATCAGGGCAACGAATATGATGTGATTTGCCTTGATGAAGCAACACAGTTTACGGAGTATCAGTACCAGACCTTAACGGCTTGTCTGAGAGGTGCTAACAATTTCCCGAAACGCATGTATCTGACATGCAACCCCGGCGGCGTCGGGCATGAATGGGTTAAACGGCTGTTTATAAGCCGCAGATACAAAGCTTCGGAAAAGCCGGAGGACTACACCTTTATAGCGGCTACGGTATTCGATAACAAGGTATTGCTTGAAAAAGACCAAGAATACGTTAATATGCTCAATAACCTTAATGACGGGTTAAGACAGGCATGGCGTGACGGCAATTGGGATATGCTTGCAGGGCGGTATTTTTCGGAGTTTGACCGCAGTGTACATGTTATTGAACCGTTTGCTATTCCCGAACACTGGCGCAGATACAGAGCAATTGACTACGGACTGGACTGTCTGGCTTGCGTTTGGGCGGCGGTAGACGAGTTGGGAAACTATTACATATACCGCGAATACGCGGAAAGCGACAAGATTATATCTGACGGCGCTCATGACATTGTGAGTTTATCGGAGGGAGAGCATATACAATTTACCGCTGCACCTCCCGATATGTGGTCGAGGTCGCAGGAAAGCGCAAAAAGCAAGGCGGATTTATTTGCTGAGGGCGGTTTGGTGCTTATAAAGAGCAGCAATGACCGCGAGAGCGGCTGGCTTGCTATAAAGGATTTAATGAAAGTCCATGATGTGACCGAAACACAAAAAGAAAGCCGATTAAAAATATTCAGCAGCTGCACAAGCTTGATTGAATATATCCCGGCATTGCAGCGAGACGCAAAAAAGCCTACCGACTGCATGACAGAACCGCATGAGATTACACATTTACCCGATGCGTTAAGGTATTTATGTGTACAGTTTGCGGCAGCGGCAACACCCATAAAGCCGAAAAAGACGGATTTTCAACGGCACATTGAAAAATGTATTAAGGAAAATCGGAGAAGAAGCTACTGGTAATACAAACGAATGTTTGAAAGGAGAATTATTATGATGAGAGCAAGAAAAATAAAGCGCATTTGCAGCGTGAGAGGGTGCAGAAACGCGGATTGCTATGTTATTGCACGTTTTTGTGAGTTTGCAAACAGTGTGATTATCTGCAAGGACTGTCTCAGGGACGCATTGGCAGTTATTGACCCGAGTATTTTTGAGGTTAAAGCTGCCGAAGAACCGAAAGCCGAAAACATTGAAAATGTGACAGAACCGACAGTTGAAAATGCGGCGGCGGAAAAGTCCGATACAAAATCGGAAGAAAACCCCAAAAAGCGGACCAAGCGGCGCACATCAAAGGCAAAGGAGGAATAAGGTATGGTTATAATATCCGTTGCTTTATGCGCTGTTATAGTTGCTTTATGCGTTATACAGCATATTGAGCGCAAAGACCTTTACAACCGTATTATGTGTGAGGATTTGCGCGATTACAAAAGTATAGATAAGCCGCCGGCACAGCCGAGTGTGAGTGCCCACCGCAAAATAATAAACGACTGGCACAGGACGGAGGAATGATAAATGGGAATAGGCAATATGCTGAGACGTTTTTTCAGGACTTCGGAGGAAGATGAGGGCGAGGAGCGCAGACCGCTTGATACCGATATTGACGGCGGTATGCTTTATAAAGAAGATATTATCGCAAACATTCTTGAAGATTTGGAAAAGCGCAGAGAGGAACGCAATCCGCTTGAACAGCAATGGCGGCTTAATGCGAATTTCTTAGCCGGAAATCAATATTGCGAATTTAATCGCTACCGCGGCGAGATTGAACAGGTACCGCCTGCCAAGGACTGGATGGAACGGGAAATATACAATATGATTGCTCCGCTCATTGAAACGAGAATTGCAAACCTTAAAAAGATTAACTATCTGATGAAAGTAAAACCGCGTACAAACGAAACCGATGATTATGCAAAAGCGGAGGTTTCGACAAAGCTTTTACAGTATCATCAGAATAAAACCGATTTTGACAGCAAGAAAAACGATGCTATTTACTGGAATGAATTAACGGGCAGCTGCTTCTTTATGTCATGGTGGGACAACAACAAGGGTGAGGAATATGCTTGTGAAACAAATGTTTCGTATGACGGGGACGGCAAGGAAATTACGCAGGAAAAGGTATATTTTCAAGGTGATATAGATTACGGGCTGCTTACACCGTATGAAGTATTCCCGGAAAGCATTTACAAGGAACACATAAGCGACCAGCGCTCCGTTATAGTGGAGCAGGTACGCTCCGCGGACGATATTTTTGATATGTACGGTATAAAGGTTGACGGTACGGACATAGAGACGTTTTCACTTACTCCCGTTACGGGCGGCAGTGGTTACGGCTATGAAAGTACTGTATTCGCACTCGGAAACCGTACAGTGCAAAATTCCGAAAAGGTTATAACGTATTTTGAACGTCCCTCAAAGCGTCACCCACACGGTGTTATGGCGATTGTAATAGGTTGTGAGCATCTTGTATATTACGGTGAACTGCCGTATACGCGTATTCCTATAGTACAGATGAAATGTATAGGTGTTGCGGGACAGTTTTTCGGTAAAAGCGTGATTGAGGATTTGATACCGCGGCAGAGGGCATACAACGGGTGCATGAACCGGATACACGAATACATAAAAAGACTGGCACTGCAAAGCTATATGGTTGAAAACGGTTCTATTGATGACCTTGATGAGTTTCAGGAGGATGCGGCAGCCCCCGGCTCGATTGTTCTGTATCAGAAAGGATTTGAAAAGCCTTATCCTGTGCAGAACGGCAATCTTCCGTCAGAGGTATTAAGCGAACGGCAGTATCTCAAAAATGAAATGGAATATGTGGCAGGGGTATCACAGCTTATGGTATCGGGAAATGCACCGTCGGGGGTTACATCGGGTACGGCAATAGATAACCTCATGGAAATAGATAATACACGATTATCCTTGACAGGAGAGCATATACGTGAAGCGGTGCGGCTTTTGGCGGTGGTATGGCTTGAAATATGCAAGAGGTATGCAACGGTAAAACGTGTTGTAAGTACGGTAGGCAGTAACGGAATAGGAAATGCGCTTATCTGGAACAAGGACGATATAAACAGCTTTGATGTTGAATACACAACCGAAAATGAGCTGCTTATGAGCGAGGATACACAAAAACAGAATTTCCTGCAGTCTTTCCAAATGGGATTGTTTGCCGATGAAACGGGCAGAGTACCCGAACGCATTAAGAATGAAGCTATTGAATACATGAAATGCGGTAATTATACCGCTTTAATGAATATAAACACGCTTCATCTGCAAAAGGCACAGAGGGAAAATGCTATGTTTACGGATGGTGTTATTCCGAAAGTGTCCGAATTTGACAATCACGAGGTACACATCGACGAGCATATGAGGTATGTGCTTCAAATAAATTTTGACGTATTAAAACGCAGTAAACCCGAATACGCAAAAGCCTTTGAGGACCATATTCGCATACATCAGCAGCTTGCGGCACAGAACAGGCAGCAGAAAATCATGGAAGCTTCGGGAGGTGGCAGCATGTAGGATTGAATTTATAGTTAATTGAAAGCAGAATTAATTTACAAGGAGGATTTTTAAAATGAATTTTGAAGAAGCAAGCGAACAGGCACAGAATATGTTTGCACAGGATGCGGAGGAACAGCAGGCGGAAAATCCCGATATAGCGGAAGCACCACAGGAGGAAGCACCTCAGCAAGAGATACAGCCTGCGGAAAGCGTACCGGCAGCGGAGGGGAACGGAAATCAGGACAATATGCAGTCTGACATGAATAATGCCGCTCCGCTTGATATTGGAACACAGCAGATGTTACAGCAACAGCAGATTCAGCAGATTTTGGCAGAAAATCAGCAGCTCAGAAGTGCAAATGAGGAATTGCAGAAAACAATTACACAGCAGTCGGACGAGCAGGAGGGCAAAATCGAAGAAATGGCGCTCCCACAGCTGGATTTATCAGATGTTGCATTTGACGATGAAGAAACTCTGGCGCAGAAACAGAAAGTATATGCGCAGAAAATGGCGGATTACGTCAGACAGGGGATTATGTCGGAGCTTGCACCGTATCTTGATGAAGCAAAACGCGGTATTGAACAAAAGGAGCAGGAGGACACAATCAATTTTCTTGAACAGATGCCGCAATTTAAGGAAATCCGCGGTGCATTGCCGCAGATTAACCGCATTATGGAGCAGAATAATAATCTGTTCGCTTCCGATGCACCTTATGAGGACAGAATTATTGCAGCTTATGCAATAGCACGGGGAGCAAATGCAATTAATACACCGCCCAAAGCCGCGCCGACAACGGACGAGCTTATGGCAATGTACAACGCAAACCCCGAATTTCAGCAGATGATTGAAAAGCAGCGCATTGACGCAATCAAAAACAGTCAGCAAGTGCCGGTTATGTCAGCTTCAAGCGGTCTGACTAACGCAGCACTGAATATAAAAGAAAAACCGCAGACAATGGACGAAGCTTCTGAACGTGCAAGAGCAATGTTCAGACTATAAAGAAAGGAAAGTGATTTAAAATATGGCAGATTTAGCAGCTTCAATAGCAAAAGCAGAACAGGTATTAAAAGAGGTGTATGAGCCTGCATGGCAAAACCAGGTTTACACCGACCCGAGTGTATTTATGGCGAAAATGGGTCATGAAGCGCTCAAAGGCGAAAAAGTAAGAGCGGCGGCAGAAATAGGACTTAGCGGCGGCTTTGGTTTCTCTACGGAGGAGGGCGAAACTCCGGCAGCGGGACGCGTACCGTATCAGAAATTCGAGCTTGCTCCGGCGAGTATGTTTGTAAACGTAGTGGTATCGGATAAGGCGGTAAAACTCGGAACAGAAAGCGGCGCTATGTTCAATATCCTTGACAATGAAATTAAAGCCGCGTATACCACGGCGAAGTGGAATTTAGGACGCTCCCTTTTCGGTGACGGCACAGGTAAGCTTGCAACAGTTGTTTCAAAGTCGGGCAAGACAATAGTTGTCGATGACCACAGACTTTTAAAGGAAGGTCTTATTATTGATTTCTATGCCGCAAGCGACGCAAAAGGCGCGACACCCAAAGCAACAGCGAGAATATCATATGTTGACCGCAAAAAGAACAGCGGCGGCACGGGCTACGATGTACTTCTTACGGAAGATGTGCCGTCAGCGGTTGCGGCAGCACAGATTATAACGGTGCAGAAATCATTACATAATGAAATAACAGGTCTCGGAGCAATCTTTGACAGCTCTGTTACATCAATATACGGTGTTACAAAGGCAAACAATCCTATTGTTAAGCCTACATCCCTTGACGCTAACCATGAGTTGTCGGACGATGTTCTCACACAGGCGTTGTCAAACGCAAGAGATTATCATAACAGCTCGATTGACCTGTTGCTTATGGGTAACACGGCATATAAAACATATGTTGATTATCTGCGTACCAACAATTACAGAATCGAGGTTACCGACGGCACAATGCGCGGCGGTTTCAAAGGTCTTAAATTCTTATTCGGTAACAGAGAAGTTGAGATTTACAACGAACCGTTTGTTCCCGATGCTAAGATTTGGGGCGTGGAGACGAGCAAATGGAAGTTTAAAGATGTTGGTTGGGAGTTTATGCAGCTTCGCGGCGGTGGTATATTTAACCTTATGGAAAAGGGTTCGATGTACCGTGCTACCCTCTCAAACTACGGTAACCCGATTTGTTCAAACCCCGGCGGCTGCGTAGAGATTACAAACTGCGACCCGACAACCACCACAACAGGCGGCGACGCTTCTCAGGGCGGCTGATAATAATTAAAAGCTGACAGCGGAGGGGTTTTCCCTCTGCTGCGGCACTTGCTGAACAAACATTATTAAAGCCGCGCATACGACGGAAAGGAGCATAAAAATGACGGTACTTGAAATATACGAAAAAGTAAACCTTAAAATCCCGTTGGAGCAAAGACGGTTCTTCGACTATTACAATGATACGGTTGAAGAATTAAATTCCTTATATTCCGATTTTGTGACGGAACACGGAACGACATTTTCCCCGATTGGAAGTATATACGACCCTTATACGGTATTGCCGAGATATGCTTCAGCAATAGTGGATAACATTTTGTACTTATCGGGTTACGACAAGGACGGGACATGCAAATCCGAGTTTCTGCGCAAATCCGAAAATGCGCATTTAAGCTATTGGAAAGAAAATGCAAAAAATAAGAGAATAAAAAGAATGAGGTGGTAATGTGTTTGACAGCGGCATATCGGCAAAGAATTTGATTGCGGAATTGAAAAATGATATAGATGTGGCTACAGAGATACCGAACAGCACATATATCACCTTTTTAAATTCACTCGAACAAATGCTTTATGCCGATTTTATAAAAGAACAGGCCCAAATGAAAATACCGAACGGCACAATAACCGAAATACCGTCCGAAATTACGCTTGATACTCTGCCCGTTGCGGACAATGAGGATAAAATAACCTTTGAGGATATTTATTCGGTATATGTAAACCACAATCTGCAGCTTATTAAAACGAGTGCGGCAAACGGTCAGATTTTCGGTAATTCATATTACAAAAGCGGCGGCAAGCTGATATATAACGTAAAAAATCCGCTTAAAGAAATACGGATAATTTACACGGTCAAGCCTAAGCCGAAGACGGTAAACGCAAATGATGAAATACAAGAGGGCAATGTAAACGTACCTATTGAATTTATTGAGCTTGTAAAGGCTAAAATCCGATATGAAGCATACATGCTTGTAAACGAGTTCGGAATAGCCGCAAACTGGGTTAATGTATATAATTCACTATTGACGGCATTCGGCGAATGGTTAAGCGCACGTGCGCCGCAGTTCGGGCAGTGAGGAGGGGAGATATGGCAAAACAGGAAAAATTAAGCTTTATGCAGCTGCCGACTCCGAAGGGGCAAACGTCATATACCTCCGTAAAATATGACTGGAGCGGTCTTAACCGCAGACAGACAGTGGATACGGGTATGTTATCCGAAGAATGTAATATTTCCACTCTTGAAGCGCCGTACATTATCCCGTCTCAAACAAGGGAGGATATTCTTAACGAATATTACACCGCCTACGACGATAACAGATACGAAAAACCCGTTGCTATGTTCGCTTTTGATGATTTTCTGATTGTAATTAAGAGCAAAAACGGAAAGTTAAAGCTTGAATACATAAAGCTTGATGAAAATGGGAAAATATCCTCGATTTACATAGGAAATATCAATTCGGATGTTACGGATAAGGTAATACGCAGCATGGTACAGTTTAATTTATACAGCAGTGTAAATGATGTTACGGACGGGCAGTATGTAAAAAAGCTGCTGCTTTTCCCTGATAAGAAATCCATGTTCTTCAATATTATTGAGGTGAGCGAAGCACCGACATATACAAGCGGCATGGAGTTAAACGCTATGTATTGCTATGTATCCGCTTCAAACAAAAAATATTATTATATCTGGAAAGATTACAATGCTCTTTCGGATACGGAAAAAGACACAACGGCAATGAATAACGGCGGAAAGTTTGTACTAACGGGAAGTGCCGATGAATTTGAATTGGAGGATTTGGACGTTGATATAACCGACTATTACAATGACGGCTATACAAAAACAAACGATAAATATTACAGTTCAAAGGACAACAAGACGTATTATGAACGGTCGTACAATTCGAGCAGTAAAAAATACGAATATACGGAAAAAACAGACTTGCAGGACAAAAGCGATGTTTCGGGATATTACGAAAAGGAAACCTACAAGGACGGATATGTGAAATCGCAGGACACAAGCGTAAAATCAAATAAAACCTATTACGAGAAAAACGGCAACGAATTTGCAAAGGTTACACCCGAAAGCGCCGCAAATCCCTCAAAAACAGGTTTATACGAATACATTACCGACTATTATCCTCCCGACAATCTCGCAGACACAAGCTGCTATATGCACAATACATATGACAATAACATTTACCGCTATACTTCCGATGACGGACAGGGCGGACAAGGCTGGAGGGTATCGGTGTCACCCGCTTTCCCCGATTTGAAATATGCCGCTGTGCATTTATCGAGATTATGCGGTGTTGATGATGAACGTGTGTATGTTTCGGGTTTTAACGATTATACAAACTGGAATTTATATAATTATTCCTCTAACTTTCCCCATTTTATAGGCTTTC
>CAJKHT010000092.1 GCA_905199755.1 uncultured Eubacteriales bacterium
GGTTGAAAAAGCTGTTTGTTTTTCCGGAATTTTTCACGCCCTTTTTATCCATTTCATTATTTATATTTTGAACAGCTCGTTCAATATAATATAGCTGCCCGTCTGCGTTGAGCATTTTAAGCATCTTCGCCGCCTGTACGTTTTGAGCGGAACGCGTTTCTTCAGCGCATAAATCAATGGATATTTTAATAGCATTTTCAACATCTTTGTTATTGATACATTGATTGTAAAGCTGCTGACCTAAGGCTATATCGTTTTTGGTAAGCTGATGTTCGGATTGTATAAGTGCATTCCATTTATCCAACGCTCCTTTAAAACCTTTTACATTAATTTCGTGTACAGCATATTGCATTGCGCTTTTGTTGGTTATCGGTATATGCGACATTTTTCCGTCAAGTATACTCTTTTCCAACTCGCTGACAGCACTGTCGGGAGTAGCTCCGGCTTCTGCTATTGTTCGGGCAAATTTACTTAAATATTGCTTTTCGGAAGTTCTTTTCGGAAATTCAATATCTCTTACGGCTTTTTCGCCTTTTTCAATAGAACCGTATTCATCGATTAAATCTGTAAGAGTTTTACCGTTCACACCGCTTTTTATTGAATTTTTACCGCCGTTTTGCATATTATAAGTATTGACATTATCACTGTTATGTGATATATTGTTATTGTACCGATAATTGGTTTGTCCTAACGGCAATTGGAGCCTATTCTGAGTCAACCAGTTATCGGTTCTTTTTTTATTTTTGTCAACATACAATATATTACTTCTGTTAATTAAGCTTTGTAAGTTATCTTTACCGTATGCGCTTACAAGCTTTATTTCATCAAGCGAAATATTCCCTTTGGCATTTGTCGGATTTAACTCTAATATTGCTATAACAAGTTTATTGTTTAAATCATACACTTCGCCGCACAGTACTACTCTGCTGCCCTTCTGTAAAGATTTCATGATGATGATAGGTTTATCCAAAACATTCGGAATTTGCTTTATAACATTATCATTAATTGCATGGACTTTTTTTATCTTTGCAATTTTAACAGTGTCCCATGTGATTTTTTTATCGGGTATTCCTATTGATTGTAATGCTTCCGATGTTCTGCCGACAGTCAGTGTAGCTCTGTAGTTACCGCCGTTTTTCAGCCAATCATCATAATTTTTATCAAAACTTTCCTTTAATGAATATCTTATATCCGCATTTGAGCCGTCAAATGTGCCTACATTGTCAGTAGCAGACTTAATTTGATTTGAAGAGAACACAAGATATGTACCATTTCTTGTGTCTATAACACCGTCATATTTTCCCTCAAACAAACCATCTTCCAATTCAGCGCCATAATTCATTTTATTTTTCTCTGTTATATAGAACGGTCTTTTTATGTCAAGGTATACGGACATGATATGTCCGCCATGGTATTTACCTGTTACACCATTGGCATATCTGAACGCTCTTTTATAATCTTCCGTAAAATAAAATCCGTCCCCTAATGCTCTGCCAAACTCTGCTTCGGGTTTCAATACAAATGTGTTAAAGTTTGCTCTTGTGCCATGATACACCACTTTCGGCGTTCCGTCCTCGTTTACAACCTTACTTGCGGTATTAGGCTTTTTCTCCCAATCACCAAACCACTTCTTAAATTGCTGTGAATATGTGACATTTTCAAATTTAGGCTTGACATTTGAGCTGTTTTCGCGTATACTATGTATATAACCGCTGTTGAGAAACGAGACTCTGGGCAATTGGAGCCCAGCCTTTCGGAGTAAGGCAGCGGCTTTTATTTTGTTTAAATAAAATACCGATGTATTGCCTTTCATCTCGTTTTGTATAGCATCATTTAATTGCTTTGTAACAGCATTATCTTTTGCATAAACACTTACTACGGCATTGCTATCTATCATTATATTATTCTGCCGACTGTAACCATCCACTTCTATCGGCATAACAACCGACCTTCCGTTGTGCTTCATATCAACAATGGCAACCACTCTGTTCGGCTGTGTCTGAGAAGCAAATATAGCAACCGGCTTTTCTAATGCTTTCGGCAGCTGCTTTAACATATCAATTCCCAGTGCATGATTTGCGTCTTTTGTGCCGTTCAATGCATAATCGATATGCCTCCGGTTAATTGTAACCGGCAAAGCATTGAAACCCACCTTTTTAAATACATCGGGTGTTGCACCTATCATCAGGCTGTCTCTTTGCGGAATTTTACCTTGCAGCCAATCGTCAAGCTGTTCATCGAATGATTTTGTATAATCATAAATGTTTCCGGCGGCATTTGATGCATTCTCTTTCATTGAATATTTTTTGTCGGCGGATTCAAAAGTATACTCCATGCCGAGCTTTGTCTTAAACCCGTTTTCTGCTTCAATTTCTCCCTTTTCGGCAATATAGTTTTCATTCGGAGGATTTTTTATGTCGTCAACATCAGTATTATTTTGTACATCGGGTGACGATTGTTTAATATCCGTCGCTTCCGCTGTCTGTATATTCGCCATCTCAAAATCCCTGCCGCCCGAATTTCTTTCGGTTTCGGCAATCATGGCAGAGAGCGCATCGGCGGCTTTTTGCATTCTGTCAATATCGGTACTCTTATACCCTTTACCGAAAAAAGATTTTATTTTGTCGATAACTGCAACAATAGCCTCATGCAGATTTTGCAAAACAGATTTCCGCTCCGATGCATTAAGCTGTTCCGCTTTGCTTATAAAATCATTTATTGCTGCTTCATCTGTAAACAAGTTCTTTGTATAGTCTGCAACTATTTCTTGTATTGCTTCGGAGCGATTCAGATTAATACCCATTTCACCGTACTTTTTTATAATTTCATCGGCAATAATATTTATATCCCTTTCTTTGTTGAATGTATAAATATCGATTACGGCTTTTTGATAAAGCTCATATGCTTCCGGCGCTGTGCTTTCGAAATGGTGGGTTATTTCATGCGAAAGAACGGCAAGCGGTTTGTTTTCTGCATCCTCCGCAATGTATATTTTTCCGTCCTTGTATATGCCGTTTGCAATACCGCCCTGTATAGACGGAACGATTTCGACGCTGACATTGCAAGCCTTTGAGAGGTTATCTATTGCGCGTTGCTCTGCTTCCGTTATATGAATACCGTTTGAATATGATGTATTATTCGCCGTTTTGGACGCTGATATGTTATCTGTTGTATTATCAATCGGTGCATTAAACTGAGGTTTAAGGGTAACATATGAACTGCCATTGTATTCATGTGCGGATATATTATAGCCGTTTTCGTTTGATATTCTTGCCAAATCGGTATCGCTCATTCTGACAGCAGGTATCTGCACACCGTCCGAAATAGAAACAATCTCGGACTTCAAACCGTTTTTCTCTGCAAATTTAACAGCGTCATCACCGTACATTTCATAAGAATTACCGACCTTGCGGAATGTCAGATTGTCGGCTGCATAATTTGCATTGTTTGAATTGTTCTGCGGTTCTTGTTCGGAATTATAATTCTGCTGCGCAGCATATTCATTATGTGAAGCTGTACTTTGCTGTGTTTCGGTGTATTCTTCGGGCTGTATCTCCTCATTATTGTTAGGACTGACAGTATTAATCACCGCAAAATTATCATTGTTGATTACTTCTGACATCTGAGCAGACAATTCCGTATTAATATCATATATCTTATTTCGTATCGAATATTCGGAAATCAACGAATTTTTCAGTAATTTTTTAAATGCATCAACTGTCTGCGAATAAATCGCATTGTTTTTCATTTTTTCCGGAACAGTATTATTTATCACGCTGTCAGTCAGAGCAGACGGCATATCATCTGCTGCTTGCGATATATTGTTGTAAGCAATAGATTTACTGTCTGCGATTGCATCGACAAATATTTTTGCATAATCCGATACATGGTCACGGTCAATCACATTATTGGGTGCGGATAAAAATTTTACATTTATTGCAAATACATCTGCATATGGCATTGAGTTTGTGACATTGTTAAAAGCCGAACTGATATTCTTGGATAAATTTATCAATCCGTTCATTGCTCTTTGGGGATCAATCTTTTCCCCTTGAGAAACATTTTCAGAGAACCTATGCAAATATTTGTCCGTAATATTATTTGTGGCATTTTCAATGGCTTTATTGTCATTGTTTATAACCCTTTCGTCTGTCAGCAGCTTGCCGAAGGTGTCTATTGTTTGATTGTAATAGTTGTTAATCTCGTCAAGCGTTGCTTCGCTCCAAGTAGGCGGAGTATCATCGCTATTCGGATACGCTTGCACTACTTGTGCAAGATTGGCAAGCTCGTATGCACCGATAAAGCTCTCGTCATTATATGTGTCATTCGTTTATTGTGGTGGAATACAAAAATTTTTATAGAAGCTTCAAAAGGTTAAAAAAGAAGCTATCACGTTGCCGTGAGTTCAAGTCTTACTGCCCTGCACAAAATCTACTAATCGATATATACGACATTTAAAGTCATATCTATTTCTTTATACCACTTCACAGCGTCATTCAACAATTCTATCAGAATCTCCTTTTTTTCATGTAAATCTTTCGGCAGGCTATTTATACCTTCAATATAAATGGTTGCAGGGATTTCAATGTCAGCACTTGAAATGCAATCCCAAAGCGCGTCCATATTCATTCCGTAATAATCAGGAAGATGTAGCCCGTCTTTTAATGCTTGATGCAGTGTGTATACTGTTTTTACGCCCTTTAAATTTACCGTATAATTCATCATAATTTTCTCCTATCTAGCTTCATAAAATGTTTCGCAATAATTATATGTTACAAATATGAAACCATCGTGCCATTTAAGGTCACGTCACGCAAATTGCCTTTATAACTTCTCCAACCTATTGCTAATGCATCATTCTTTGACAAATAGTTTTCAGGCAAGCAACCATAATGCTTTATGTAATAATCCGCCCCACTTAAACCATTTATTGTCGCAGTTCCTGCCTCTATACATAATAACACAATAAGTGTGCAATTGCAATTAGGATGTACTTCCCCCGGCATAGGGTATGGCGGATTATTTTTATGAAATACATTTCCGTGCATTTTAGCACAATACTCACATGTGAACGGGTTGAAATTGGTGTGCCATCCTGTCCATTGAGTACTTTCCGAAACAACAGGTGAAAACCCATCTATACCCAATATTTTTAATGTAATTATAGTCATTTTAAGAGTTGTATCAAGTTCCATATATAAAACCTTTCATTAAATATTTTTTGACGAATTGTAATTTATCTTTTTAAGATATTATAACACATTTTTGTTAATTTGCCAAGAAAAATATCTAAATTGGATACTTATGAATGGTTCTATTTTGCTCTTTCAATATTTTTCTATGGACATCATGATGATACTAAAGATATTTATGATCGTCTGAATACAGCTCTGAAAATACCTCTGCAAATCGGACCGACCAAAAAGGAATGTGCGGCATAAATAAAGGTTGAATATTTGTTTAATTTTTAAACCGATATGGTTTATCCATTGATTTAATACCATTATTTTACTGAATGTTAAAGCATATCGGTCTTTTTTTGAAAAAAGTTTTCTATTTCTGCACAAGGGGTATTGACAACAAAAAAAGTATATTGTATACTATAACTTAGGAGAATAATGAGTTTTGAGCAACAATTAATATAAGAGAAAAATATTATATATGAAAGGCAGTATATAAAATGTTCGATTTAGCACAAAAGAAAGAAGAATTGCAAAAATTACAAGAAAAACTGACTGTCCTGAAATCTGCTCTGTTTGATGCCGAACATCGTGTCGGAAACATGACATCAAACGATGTGTACCAAATGTTAAGAACTCAGAAAATCAACGCGGCGCAAGCTGAAGAAATGGAAAAATTTATAGCTGTTAAACGCGATTATCCCGAATTGATACGCAGCACCGAACAATGGTGTAAACAGCTGAACAGGGAAATACAGGATTTGGAAGATTAAAAAGTATCATTGTAATGTATTAAATATGCATAAAAGGGGGCTGTCCGACAGTCCCCTTTTATGTTGAATACTTATTTTAAGTCAAATACCCTTATATAATCAACAATAAATTTGTCCCCCACCGACTCAAACGCTTCCTTTGTCGGCTGCAAATCACCATGACGATACCCCTGCGGTTCTGTCGAAATCAATATAAACTGTGGACGCTTTGAAACAAACTCGGAAATATGTCCGTCCTCTTTGCCGTCAATATAGAAAGTATATCCGCTTTCGTCCCACAGCAATCCGAACCGATGAAATTCCGTTTTGTCTATATCCTTTACTCCGCCTACGCACTTATGCTTCATATCCAGTCCGTATCCGCCGGTAAACGCATTATGTGCCGCAATTTCCGATTCGTTAAAGCACTCCATAATGTCAACCTCCGTGCCGCTCTCGGCAGAATCAAGCGTAGCACCTATTATCGGAGACTGAATCCAGAACGCACTCCACCAGCCGTATTTCTGCTGCAGCTTACAGCGGCACTCATAATATCCGTACTTATGTAAAAACTTATTCTCGTGCAGCTTTCCTATATTCCACTGCAGATCATCCTCGCCGAATTTTGTCTTTTCCAGAGGCTGATCCATAAAATTATATCCCGTTTGCAGCTGCGCACTCACCGGTTTGCCGTCCTTTTCAAGCAAGGTAAACACCAGATTGCTTTCGCCGTCAACTTCAACACCGTCTTTCACCCATGCCGGATGCTCTTTGCCCATCATTGAGGTACGGTAGTCCCATTTTGACATATCCAGAGTGTCTCCGTCAAACTCATCGCTCCATACCAGCTCCCACTCACCCTCATCGGGCAGCAGACTCGGTTCATGATTTTCTACGTCATACTTCTTCATACTGATTTTCCTTTCCGCATTATTGCACTTTGTTTTTTTAATTATATCACTCAATTATCATCTGTGTATAGCAAAAAACATCTGCTTTTTTTAGATTTTCATCTGAATTTTTGTACTTTTTACATTAATTCCCATGTGGTTTTTATTACTTGAATTTTTGTATATAATAATGTATAATAAATATGTAAATTTACGAAACGGAGATAAAATGCAATGAACGGTCTTTATCATGCATCAGATAAAATATTTAAAACGGAACAGAATAAAATTATAATCAGCAAGCCTGCTTCAAAGGAATGTAAATACAAAAAAATCGTTATCACGAGAAAGTCCGCCGGGTATCAGGCGGAAAAATTTACCGAAAAGCAGGTATTTCATGATAATATTCCAAATGATGAGCTGACCGCATATTGCTTAAAGCTGTTAAACGGCAGTTATTTACAGCTTAATTCAATGGACGAAAAAAGCGAACACATACTCCTTATTTCACGGAAAGGGAAAGTATCATATAAGCAAAAGCCCCTGTCCTCTGCCGTAAACATAACCTCCGCACACAACCGTGAAAAGCATTATATTCTTCCCGAGGGTGAAATTATCCCTCCGCTGATTGATATGGGCATATTCACAAGAGACGGAAAAGTCATCAATTCAATGTATGATAAGTTCCGCCAGATAAACCGTTTCATCGAAATAATCGATGATGCGCTGCGCAGCACCAATCCGAAGCATCTCAATATTATTGATTTCGGCTGCGGCAAGTCATATCTGACATTTATTTTATACTATTATCTCACCGAAATCCGCAATATAAGCATAAATATAACAGGTCTTGACTTAAAGTCCGACGTAATAAAGCATTGCAATGAGACGGCGGCAAAATACGGTTATAAAAATCTTCATTTCAAGGTTGGTGACGTAAGCGGCTACAGCAAAAGCGGAGATACGGACATGGTTATAACTCTCCATGCGTGCGACACCGCCACAGATTATGCACTGTACCATGCAATAACGGGAAATGCGAAGATGATTTTTTCGGTACCGTGCTGTCAGCATGAGATTAATTCACAGCTTAAGACAGATAGGCTCGCGCTGCTCACACGCTACGGAATAATAAAAGAACGCACCTCTGCCCTTATTACCGATGCGATACGCGGAAATCTGCTTGAAGCATGCGGCTACAAAACACAGCTTCTTGAATTTATCGATTTCGCACATACACCGAAAAATATACTTATACGTGCCGTAAAACGCCCTGTTTCGGCAGCGGCAAAAGAAAAAGCACTCCGGGAAGTGAAAAATATCATGGAGGAATTTAATATCACACCAACACTCTACAGACTTTTATATGAGGAGGAAAGCAATGAAAATTTCAGAAAATATTGAGCCTAAACAGGTTATGCGCTATTTTGAGGATATATGCGCCATTCCGCACGGTTCAACCGATACAAAAGCCATATGCGACTACTGCGAAAGCTTTGCAAAAAAACACGGCTTTCAATATTACCGTGATTTGATGAACAATATTATAATAGCTTGCCCGGCATCTCCCGGGTATGAAAGCTCGCCTGCGGTTATTCTTCAAGGTCATCTTGATATGGTATGCGAAAAAGATCCGGGATATGATTTTGATTTTTCAAAAGACGGACTGCGCCTTTTATCAGACGGCGACTTTATATATGCACAGCACACCACTCTTGGCGGCGATGACGGCATTGCCGTTGCAATGGCACTTGCAGTCATGTCCGACGCGAATATTTTACACCCTAAAATAGAAGCTGTTTTTACCGTTGATGAGGAAATCGGCATGACAGGCGCGACGGGGATTGATTTATCAATGCTTGAGGGAAGAACTTTAATCAACATAGACAGCGAAAACGAGGGTGTGCTTACCGTAAGCTGTGCAGGCGGAGCATGCGCAAAAAGCACAATACCCGTCCGTTACGAAAAATATAGCGGCAATGTGTATAAAATAGAGGTTGACGGTCTGCGCGGCGGTCACAGCGGAATGGAAATAAACTCCGGCAGAGCAAATGCGGATATACTTCTCGGACGTCTGCTTTATGCCGCCGCAAAGCGTCATGATATACGCATTGCGGAGCTTTGCGGCGGATTAAAGGATAATGCTATTCCCTCCTCCGCTGCCGCTGTAATAATCTCAAAAGATGATATTTACGATATTATAAAAAAATACGAAAGCCTGTTCGGAAACGAATACAAGAGTACCGATTCGGATATAAGGATAAAAGCATCACTGCTAGGCAGTTATGCAAAAAACGCACTTGATGATGACAGCACAAAAAGAGTATTAACATACCTGATACTTGTGCCGAACGGTGTTCAGCGCATGAGCAGCGATATTGATGGACTTGTTCAAACCTCGCTTAATCTCGGCATACTTAAGCTTGATATGCAGTCGCTCACTGCATGCCACTCTGTAAGAAGCTCCTGTGAAAGCGAGAAGCAGCTGCTTAACGAACGTATAAAGGCATTAGCCGCATTGCTCGGCGGAACTGCCGAAATATCGGGAGAATACCCTGCGTGGGAATACCGCCCTGATTCACGGCTGCGCCGCATAATGACAGAGGTATTTATCGAACAGTACGGTCATGAACCGAAAACGGAGGCAATCCATGCCGGACTCGAATGCGGAATTTTATGCGGCAAGCTTGAAAATCTCGATTGCGTTTCCATAGGTCCCGATTTGCTCGACATTCACACTCCGCGCGAAAGAATGAGTATATCCTCCGTGCAGCGTGTATGGAAATATTTAAAGGAAGTATTAAAACGACTTAAATAGAATAAGGGGCTGTTTAAAAAGTCAATTGACTTTTTTAAACAGCCTTAGCTTTTTCAAG
>CAJKHT010000093.1 GCA_905199755.1 uncultured Eubacteriales bacterium
TTGTTGTGAGTAATCATTACAATGGTCTGATTAAATTCTCCGCTGGTACGCTTCTATTGTATTTTATTTTTTTTTATACATTTTGTCAATTTTTTCGTAATTCGAAAAGCAAAAAGTCCCGCTGTGAAAGCGAGACTTTTTTAATAGATTAAATATGTACATATTCAGTTTTTCTGCATTTTTCTGTATTGTCCGGGTGACATTCCCGTACTCTTCTTAAACTGACGTATGAAATGATACTGATTGTTAAACCCGACAAGCTCCGATATTTTTTCAACAGAATACGAGCTGTTTGAAAGCATAATTTTTGCACGCTGCAAGCGTGAGTTACTCAAATCCTTCTGCGGTGAAATTCCGAAAATCTGTTTATATATCGTGAAAAATCTTGACATGCTCATATTGGCAAGCCGTGCCATATCCTCCACGCGGCAGTCGGCTGTGTAATCGGCATGCACCGCCGCACGTATTCCTAAAAATTGTTCCTTATACCGCATTGCCGATAAATCGGAAACGCTGCTTTTATCGGCACGTGCAAGCAGTACAAACAGCTTTTTGGCCAGATTGTCGGAAACCTCTTTATAAAATATTTCACATCTGAGATATTCAAGCTCAATATCCGCTATAATTCCCGTAACCGCATTTCCGTCCGCAGGATAGTACACCTTATTACATTCTATTCCGTATTGTTTCGCCAAAGCACGGCATGACTTTGTATCCGCATGAAACCAATCGTGCAAAAGCGCACATTCCGGCGAGGCGAAATGCTGCGGTAAAAAGCTTTCAAACAATATGCAGCCGCCCGGGATTACCCTGACCGCTTCTTCGCCGAAATACACCGTAACGGGTGTCCTGAAATGCACAAAAATGCAGTTATCGCCAATATCCGAACGATTTAATTCAAAGCCCTGTTTTTCCTGCCAGTCTGATTTTATCGCATAAAACTCCATTTTTATCACCCGAATAATCATATCATATTCAGTAGAAAAAGTCAATTTTTTAATAGAATATGGCATTTATTTTTTGCGGTGCAAAGGATATAATGAGGATAATATAATTTATTAAGGAGAGAAGAATATGACAATTCCAAGAAACGAATATCCGCGTCCGGGTATGGTAAGAAGCAACTGGATAAACCTCAACGGACAATGGCAGTTTGAAATTGACAATGCCAAAGTTGGGTTTGCAAAGAAATTTTACGAAAAAGACACTTTAGAAAGCGAAATTACCGTTCCGTTCTGCCCCGAAAGCAAGCTTTCGGGCATAGGTCACACCGACTTTATGAACTGTGTATGGTACAAAAAGCGCTTTAACCTGTGCAGAGACAATAAAAATGTCATACTGCATTTCGGTGCGGTTGATTATTTTGCGACCGTATATGTAAACGGAAAGCAAGCCGGCACACACCGCGGCGGCTACACCTCTTTCTCAATTGATATTACGGAATATGTAACCGACGGCGAAAACGTCATAACCGTATGTGCCGAGGACGATGTAAGAAGCGGAAATCAGCCTGCCGGCAAGCAGTCAAATACACTTAACTCGCACGGCTGCCTTTATACCCGTACAACGGGAATATGGCAGACCGTATGGCTTGAGCTTGTTGAAAGCTGCCATGTAAAAAATCTTAAAATAACCACGGATATTGATATTCCCTCGGTAAATCTTTCGGTCAGCCTTTCAAAAATGCTCCCCGATACACGATTAACCGCAGAAGCTTTCTGGAACGGCGAAAGCGTGGGTAAGGAATCCGTAAGCATAATGTCCGCACAGCTGAATTTCGGCATAAGACTTTCTCAAAAACATTTATGGGAGCTTGGCAAGGGCGGATTATACGATTTGAAGATAACCGTCGAATCCTCCGAAAAGGTTTATGATGAAATCGAATCTTATTTCGGTTTGAGATGCGTATCTCTTGACGGCAGAGCTTTCAGGCTCAACGGCAAAACGGTATTCGGAAGATGGGTTCTCGACCAGGGATTTTATCCGGACGGAATTTACACCGCGCCCGACGATGAAGCACTTAAAAATGATATTGTATATTCCATGCAGCTCGGCTTCAACGGTGCAAGACTGCACGAAAAGGTATTTGAGGAAAGATTTTTATACTGGGCAGACAAGCTCGGATATATGGTTTGGGGCGAGCATGCGAACTGGGGACTTAATATAACCGAAACGGGCAGAACAGATGCTTTCCTGACCGAATGGATTGAGGCTGTGGAGCGCGATTTTAACCACCCGTCAATCATAGGCTGGTGCCCGTTCAACGAAACATGGGATTACAACGGCAAAAAGCAGGACAATGATATTCTGCGCACCGTATACCGTGTAACAAAAGCACTCGATCCCACACGTCCCGTAATAGACACAAGCGGCAACTACCATGTTGAAACCGATATTTTTGACGTGCATGACTATGAGCAGGATCCCGAATTATTTGCATCATATTATGCAAAGCTTGCCGACGGTATTCTGGAGGACCAGATATACCGCAATCCCTCACAGAAAAACAAACAGCAATACAACGGCACCGATCCGACATTTGTAAGCGAATACGGCGGAATACAGTGGTCGGATCAGGAGGGCAGCTGGGGTTACGGCAACGCGCCGAAAACAGAAGTGGAGTTTATTGCGCGCTACGAAGGACTTACAAATGCGCTGCTCGACAATCCGTATATGTTAGGCTTCTGCTACACTCAGCTCTATGATGTGGAACAGGAACAGAACGGACTTATGACATATGAGCGCAAATTTAAGTTTGATCCCGAAATATTCAGAAAAATCAACTCAAGACAGGCGGCAATCGAAAAAGCAGACAACAATTAAATGCATCGGCTCGGAAACCGTACAAAAACTCTGTAGTATTTGAGCCTCAAAAACACAAAAAAACAGTGGCGGTCACAGCGCTTTTGCTGTATAATGTGAACATATAATACATGAAAGGCGTTTGATGATACCATGAAAGAAAAAATAATACAATTCGGTGAGGGCGGTTTTCTCCGCGGCTTTGCGGACTGGATGCTGCAGGCAGTAAACGAAAACACCGATTTTGACGGGAAAGTCGTTGTTGTTCAGCCTATTAAGGACGGCATGTGCGACATGCTGACGGCGCAAAACTGTGAATACACACATATCTGCCGCGGTATGGAAGGGATTGACATAAAGAAAATCAACGTCATATCGCGGTGTGTAAAGCCGTATGAAAGCTTTGAGGATTATATTGCTCTTGCCGAAAATCCTGATTTCCGCTTTGTTATTTCAAACACTACCGAGGCGGGAATATGCTTTTCACCCAACGATAAGCTCAGTGATACACCTGCTTCAACCTTGCCGGGAAAGCTTACACAGCTTTTAAAGAGACGTTTTGAAGCCGGACTTCCCGGATTTGTATTTCTTCCGTGCGAGCTGATTGACCGCAACGGTGACAATCTGAAAAAGTGTATTTTGCAGTACGCCGCATTATGGCAGCTCGGAGATAATTTCAAGGCATGGATTGAAAATAAAAACATTTTCTGCTGCACGCTTGTAGACAGAATAAACACAGGCTATCCCAAGGATGAACAGCTTAATCTCGGCTATGAGGACAAAATGGTAAACACCTCCGAATATTTTCATCTTTGGGTAATTGAAGGTTACGGCGCTCTGTTTGACGAACTGCCGTTTGACAAATGCGGGCTCAACGTTATACTTACCGACAAGCTTGAAAAGTACAGAACGCGCAAGGTGAGAATATTAAACGGTGCGCATACATCACTTGTACCTTATGCATTGCTCGAGGGCTTCGATACGGTTAAGTCATGTATTGATGATGAGGTTATGCATGAGCATATAAGAAAATGCGTATATGACGAAATTATTCCCACACTCGATTTGCCCGAAAACGAGCTTATCGAATATGCCGATAACGTTATGAAGCGCTTTGCAAATCCATACATAAAGCATTATCTTTCATCAATTGCACTCAACTCCGTCAGCAAATTCAAGGTCAGGGTTTTGCCATCAATTCTTGAATATATAAAAAGATACGGAAAAATGCCTCAGACATTGCTGTTCTCCTTTGCAAAGCTGATTGACTTCTACAAAACGGACATGACAAATGATGATAAAAACGTAACCGCATTTATGAAAAATGCATCTGTGAAAGACATTCTTTCAAATACGGATTTATGGGATTGCGACTTGTCATTCCTTGAAAGTGAGATTGAAAAGTATGTTAATAAATGAGCGCGACAATGTAGAGGTAAATCTCGAAAACGGACATAAATATGCGGTTTGTGATATTAAATGCGGTGAAAATGTCATAAAATACGGACAGCCGATAGGTCATGCCATGCAGGATATTAAAAAAGGCGCGCATGTACATTCGCATAACCTTAAGACCAATCTTTCAGGCAAGTACGAATATCGGTACGAACCGATAAAAACACATATTAAGAAAACCGAAACCGATTTGACGTTTATGGGATATGTGCGTAAAAACGGAGATGTGGGGATAAGAAACGATATATGGATTGTAAACACAGTAGGCTGCGTGAACAAAACGGCTCAGCTTCTCGCACGCAAAACCGATGCTAAATATTTTCCGCATCCGTTCGGCTGCTCACAGCTCGGCGGTGATATGGAAATCACTCAGAAAATTTTAGCCGGAATGGTGAAGCACCCCAACTGCGGCGGTGTACTCGTTTTGGGACTCGGCTGTGAAAACAACAACATTGAAGTATTTAAAAAGTTTTTAAACGGTATTGATGAAACACGAATCAGATTTTTGAACGCACAGTCGGCAGGCGACGAAATAGCCGAGGGCATACGGCTTATAAATGAATTAAAGGAAACAGCCGCACGTGATAAGCGCGAGCCTGTGGGAATAAACAGACTGAAAATAGGGCTTAAATGCGGAGGCAGCGATGGATTTTCCGGCATTACCGCAAATCCGCTTGTCGGACGTTTTTGCGACCGTCTTACCGCAATGGGCGGCAGCTGCGTACTGACGGAGGTTCCCGAAATGTTTGGTGCGGAGCATCTGTTAATGCAGCGCTGCGCCGACAAATCGGTGTTTGACAAAACGGTAAATCTGATAAATAACTTTAAGGATTATTTTATACGTCACAACCAAGTTATTTATGAAAACCCATCCCCCGGCAATAAGGAGGGCGGTATCACCACATTGGAGGAAAAGTCGCTAGGCTGCATACAAAAGGGCGGACTTTCCGAAATCACAGATGTGCTTGATTACGGCGACACCGTTACCAAAAGCGGACTTTCGCTTTTAAACGGACCGGGAAACGACATTGTCGCGATAACAAATCTTATGGCTGCCGGAGTGCATATGATTTTATTTACCACAGGCAGAGGAACACCGCTCGGAAGTGCGGTTCCGACAATAAAAATATCAACCAACAGCGCACTGGCGAAAAAAAAGTGCGGCTGGATTGATTTTGATGCCGGCAGACTTCTTGACGGCTGCAAGCTCACCGATGAATTGTTTGACTTTGTGTTTGAAACCGCAAACGGACAAAGAACAAAAAATGAAGAAAACGGATATGAAGAAATTTCAATATTTAAGGACGGAGTGACTCTGTAAATTAAAATCGGGCAGGCTTTTACGGTATGTAATGCATACCGCAAAGGCTTACCCGATATTTTTTTATTCGTCAGATACCTCCGCCGTTTCAATATCCTTCAGTTTTCTCTGTATTGCACGTGTACGCACACCTATCAGCTTATCAAGCTCCTCGTTTGCCTGATTAATACGTTTCTGGGCGCTGTCAAGCGTAGCGGCAAATTTGTCAAATTCGGTCTTTACTCCTCCCAGTATATTCCAGACCTCCGCACTGCGTTTTTCTATTGCCAGTGTACGGAAACCCGTCTGCAGCGAATTAAGCATTGCCGCCATTGTACTCGGACCAGCTATATTTATTTTATATGTTCTTTGCAGCTCCTCCACAAGTCCGCGGTTGACAACCTCGGCATACAAGCCCTCAAACGGCAGAAACATAATAGCAAAATCCGTTGTGTACGGCGGCTCTACATATTTTGTATGAATGTCCGCCGCCTCCGACTTTATGCGTCTGACCAATGCGGCAGCAGCCGCATTGATACGCTCACTGTCCGCCGTTTCATATGCCTCGGTAAGGCTGTGGTATAAATCCCCCGGGAATTTTGCATCAATCGGAAGATAAACCGGTCTGCTGCCGCTGCCGGGGAGCTTGATTGCAAATTCAACAATATTTCTGCTGCCCGGAACAGGCATAACATTTTCCTCGTACTGCTCGGGAGATAGAATCTCGCTTAAAATACTTTTAAGCTGCATTTCTCCCATTATACCGCGCGTTTTTACATTCGATAAAACCTTTTTTAAATCCCCTACCCCTGCTGCAAGCGTCTGCATTTCACCGAGTCCTTTATAGACCTGCTCCAGTCTGTCGTTTACCAGCTTAAATGAGCTTGTCATTTTATCCTCAATGCTTTTTTCAAGCTTTTTTTCCACCATTCCGCGCATCTCATCAAGCCGCATACCGTTATCGCGCTGAATTTTATCCAGACGGCTTTCTACCATTTGCTGCGTACTTTGCATTGAACGGTCAATTCTTGTAAAATTTTCATTTTGCAGCGCACCTATGTTCTTTTGATTTTCGCTTATTATATCACCCAGAATTTTAACCGAGCTTTGCGTGCTTTCGCTTATATTTTTCTCAAGCCCTGCGGTGCTGCGTGTTTTTAAGATAAGTACCGCGACCAAAATTATAAGTACAATAAGCAGTACCGTAATAAGAATATCCATAATAATCTCCGTTTTCATATATTATATTTACATTATACAACCAAAACATATGTTTGTCAACTGTTTTTTTAATCGGTATTTGACATACTTCCCCCTCTGTGCTAAAATAAGATTAATCGGATAATATATTTAAAGGATTTGTTTACGAATGAAAGCTGTTAAAATACTCGGTCTGCAAAAGCTTACGCTTCTCGATTACCCCGGAAAAACCGCATGCACCGTATTTACGGGCGGCTGCAATTTCAGATGCCCGTACTGCCACAATGCCTCCGTGGTATTTGAAAGCGAACATGCCGTTTCTCATGACGAATTGTTTGCATTTCTAAAAAAACGCAGAAACATACTTGACGGTGTGTGTATCACAGGCGGCGAACCGCTTATAAACGATGATATTGAATTTTTAATAAAGGAAATACGTGATTTGGGATATCTTATAAAGCTTGATACAAACGGATATTTCCCCGAAAAGCTTGAATATCTTATCGGCAGGCAATACATAGATTATGCCGCAATGGATATAAAAAATTCACTGCCGAGATATGCACAGACTGTCGGAGTAACGCTTGACACCGACAAAATAAAAGAAAGTGCAAAAATTTTAATGTCGGGAAATACGGAATATGAATTCCGCACCACTGCGGTACGGGAGCTGCATGACGAAAATTCGTTTGAGGAAATAGGGCAATGGCTTAACGGCGCAAAGCGATATTATCTGCAAAGCTTTGTCGATTCGGGAAATTTAATCGGCAGCGGAATGTCCGGCTTTACCGAGGCCGAAATGAGTAAATTTAAAGAAATTGTCTCAAAATATATTACCGATACCGAATTACGCGGTATATAAATTTATAACACAGAACGGAGAATTATTATGGAACTGAACAGCAAAAAAGATTTCAATGATTTATGCCTTAATCTGCTAAATCCGCTGAAAAGCAAATACAGCAGCGGCGGTGCACTGCTGCACATCGGAGAAACCGCAGCCGCTTATGAAGATTTATCGGTAGGCATGGAGGGATTTGCAAGACCGTTATGGGGACTTGTTCCGATGTGGCGCGGCGGCTGTGATGATAACGGCTTTGATAAAATCTATTTAAAGGGTTTATGCGCCGGTACTGATAAGAACAACAGCGAATACTGGGGTAAGTGTCGTGACAACGACCAGCGTTTTGTTGAAATGGCATCAATTGCATATGGCATGCTGTTTGTTCCCGAAAAGCTGTGGCAGCCTCTTAACGATGAGCAAAAGAATAATCTTTCCGAGTGGCTTTACCAGATAAATGACCATCATGTGGTTGACAATAACTGGACGTTTTTCAGAGTCCTTGTTAATACAGCACTTTTAAAATGCGGTCAGAAGTATCATAAGGATCAGATGAAAAAAGACCTTGACAGAATAGAGGAGCTTTATGTCGGTGACGGCTGGTACCGTGACGGTGACGAAAACCAAAAGGATTACTATATAGCATTTGCTTTCCATTTTTACTCGCTTATATATGCAATGGCTATGAAGGACGACGATCCCGAAACCGCAAAGAAGTTTAAAAACCGTGCGGAAATGTTCGGGAAACAGTTTATCTACTGGTTTGCCGACAACGGCGAGGCTCTGCCCTACGGGCGTTCGCTCACATACCGTTTTGCACAGATTGCCTTTTGGGGAATGTGCCTTGCGGCAGATGTCAGACCGTATCCGATTGAGGTAATCAAAGGAATAATCGTGCGCAATCTGAAAGCATGGTTCGAGGATACTCTGATATTCGATAATGCCGGGATTCTTACAATCGGATATAAATATCCGAATTTGATTTTTGCGGAGCATTACAATGCTCCGGGTTCTCCGTACTGGTCAATGAAAGCCTTTGCATTTATGATGCTTGACGATAATCATGAGTTCTGGAGCTGTGCTGCGGCACCTATGCCCGAGCTTAAAAGCAGCATTTGTCTGCCCTGCGCCGACATGACGATAAACAGGATAAACGGAGAAGTATTTGCATATACGGGAGGAACGCAGGATGGTTTCTGGTGCGGTCAGATTCTTGCAAAATACCTTAAATTCTCGTATTCAACATTATTCGGGTTTAATGTTTCTTGCTCCAATCTGTTTCTTCAGGACTTTGCACCCGACAGCATGCTCGTATTTGACATAGACGGTATGATTGTTCCCCGACGCAAAAATTACAGCATTGACGTAAAAGAGGATAAAATATGCTCCGTATGGTCGCCGATTAAAGGAATAACCGTAAAAAGCACTATAATCCCCAAAGAATGGGGACATGAAAGAATGCACGAAATAACATCTGACTATAACTGTGTCGCTTTTGACTGCGGCTATGCCGTTGCATGCCGTGACAAAGACAATTTCAAAGGCAGCTGTAACGACAACATTGCCGGTTGTTCCAACAATTTCTCGTATTGCTCCGTTGAGGGCGGAGAGGGTACAATAATAGATGCGGTACCGAATACCAATATTATGTACAACAAAACAAAAATCCCGGCTGCAAAATATGAAATACATAAGGGAGAAAATACAATAAAAACAACAATAAGAATTATGCCGTAGTCTATGTAATAAAAAAAGGGGCTGTTTAAAAAGTCAATTGACTTTTTTAAACAGCCTTAGCTTTTTCAAG
>CAJKHT010000094.1 GCA_905199755.1 uncultured Eubacteriales bacterium
TTGGTAGAGCACTACGTTCGGGACGTAGGGGCCGCTGGTTCAAATCCAGTCATCCCGACCAAATTCAAAAACCGCATAAATGCTTAGAAATGTAGCGTTTATGCGGTTTTTGAACGTTTTTACAGTCGGCACAAATCGGAATAAATATTACTATTTGTGCAATAAAAGTTAGTCAAAAGTTAATCAGAATATGAGTATATGTGATACACAACAGTGCGGAGGTTAAAACCTCCGCATTTTTTTATTAATTATATTTCATCAACCTCATTATCATGGTAGACAGAAATCTTGATAAGGGGCTTTCTTTGGAGCTTTTAGCATCAAAGTTTTTCGTAAACCCATTATATCTTTCGAGAAAATTCAAAAAAAATCGGCATACTCACGTATACCGATTTTTTAATACTGATTTATTTAATCATTGATGCAACTTCTGCTGCGAAATCTTCCGACTTCTTTTCCAGACCTTCGCCCTTTTCAAAGCGTGTATACTCAACAACCTTAATGCTACCGCCGAGCTCTTTAGCTGTCTGCTGTATATACTTTGTTACCGAAAGGTCGCCGTCCTTAATGTATTCCTGATCCAACAGGCATACTTCCTTGTAGAACTTGTTAATTCTTCCGATAATCATCTTTTCAATGATATTGTCGGGCTTTCCTTCGTTTCTTGCCTGAGCTGCAAGAATTTCCTTTTCATGCTCAACTCTGTCAGCCGGAACAGCGTCACGGTCAAGATATTCTGCGCCTGCCGCTGCAATCTGCATTGCTATATTCTTTGCAAATTCATCAAATCCGGGCTTGTCTGCGCAATCTGTATCAAAGTTTACAAGAACACCTATTCTGCCGCCGCCGTGGATATAAGTTGCAACTGTTCCCTCATAACGTGCAAAACGTCTGATGTTCATGTTTTCACCGATTTTAGCAATCTTCTCTGTCAAAGCCTCGCCTACGGACTGGCTTCCGCCTGCGATTGTCATTTCCTTAAGTGCATCGACATCAGCGGGATTCTGCTCTGCGATTGTCTTTGCAACGTCCTTAACAAAGCCTACAAACTGATCGTTCTTTGCAACGAAGTCTGTTTCTGCGTTTACTTCAACAACAACACCGACATTGCCGTCAACGTAATCGGCTACGATACCCTCGGAAGCAATACGGCCCGACTTCTTAACAGCCTTAGCCATACCCTTTTCTCTTAAAATATCAACAGCCTTGTCCTTATCACCGTCAGCCTCGGTAAGAGCCTTTTTACAGTCCATCATACCGCAGCCTGTCATTTCTCTCAATTCTTTAACATCAGCAGCTGTAAATGCCATTTCTTTTACCTCCAGTCAATTAAATCGTAATTATTCAGCAACTTCTTCGTCTGTTTCGTTAACCTTAGCTTCTTCAGCATCGGCAGCTACTGCGTCCTCGCCCTGTCTGCCTTCGATAATAGCATTTGAAATTGTTGAAGCAATCAGTTTAACGGCTCTTATAGCATCATCGTTTCCGGGGATTACATAATCAACCTCATCCGGATCACAGTTTGTATCAACTATTGCAACTACGGGAATACCGAGCTTCTTTGCTTCCGAAATAGCAATCTTTTCTTTTCTCGGGTCAACAACGAACATAGCGCCCGGAAGCTTCTTCATGTTCTTGATACCGCCGAGATACTTTTCAAGCTTGTCTCTCTGAGCCTTAAGCTTTATAACTTCCTTTTTGGGCAGAAGGTCGAATGTACCCTCTTCTTCCATACGGTTAATCTGAGCAAGTCTTTCTATTCTCTTCTGAATAGTCTTGAAGTTTGTGAGCATACCGCCCAGCCATCTTGCATTTACATAGTACATGCCTACTCTTTCAGCCTCTTCCTTAATAGAGTCCTGAGCCTGCTTCTTTGTACCTACGAAAAGAATGTCCTCACCCTGAGCAGCTATATCTCTTACGAAATAATAAGCCTCCTCAACCTTTTTAACCGTCTTCTGGAGATCGATAATATAGATACCGTTTCTCTCAGTGAAGATGTATTCAGCCATTTTAGGGTTCCATCTTCTTGTCTGGTGTCCGAAATGAACACCTGCCTCCAAAAGCTGTTTCATTGAAATTACGTTTGCCATTTTTGTTTCCTCCTTGTTTTGTTTCCTCCGTCCCCGTCAGCTCTGCGGATAACCCCGGCAAAAGGGCAACAAACCGCAAATCATGAGACGTGTGTATTTTTCATACCGATTTATTTTACTATAAAACCGTAAAAATGTCAAGCTTTTTACAGTAAATTTTACGTAAATCCGCCAAAAATATTTTTTTCGTCAAAATTCTTATAAGGAATGGTGTCAAATCTCTTTTCTTATTGTTCAAATTGCTATTACATGCAAGTAAATATTGACAATACGGCGGATTTTTGTTACTATTATTATGTATTTTTATATGAAAGGAACTGATGGCTGTGGCAGCACCAAAGGCGGCTCTTATAATGGGCTCGGATTCGGATTTTGAAAAATTAAAGGGATGTGTTTCAAAGCTTCGGGAATTTAAGATTGATATTGACGTAAATGTAATATCGGCACACAGAACACCCGATAAGGCTATGGAATTTGCAAAGAATGCGGAGGATAACGGAATTGATGTTATAATCTGTGCGGCGGGAATGGCGGCTCATCTGGGCGGAGTGATTGCGGCGCATACAATTCTCCCCGTTATCGGTATTCCGATAAATTCCACGCTCGGAGGCATGGACGCACTGCTTGCAACGGTTCAGATGCCGCCGGGAATACCTGTTGCGACAGTCGGCATAGATAACGGCGCAAATGCCGCGATACTTGCGGCACAGATGCTTTCCTTAAAGTATGACTACTTAAAGGATATGCTCCGTGAAAGCAAAGAAAAAATGGCAGCGGGTGTTGAAAAAAAGAACGAAAAAATCAAAGAAATCGTGAAAAATATGTAAAGGAGAAAAGCAATGAGTGAAAATGCATACAAAGCGGCAGGAGTTGACGTTGAAGCCGGATACGAATCGGTAAGACTTATAAAAGATGATGTTAAGAGAACAGCAATAGATGGTGTTCTCGGCGGAATAGGCGGCTTCGGCGGCTTGTTTGAAATTTCAAAGGATTATAAAAATCCCGTGCTGGTAAGCGGTACGGACGGTGTCGGAACAAAGCTTAAGGTTGCTTTTCTCATGGACAAGCACGATACAATCGGTCAGGACTGCGTTGCAATGTGCGTAAATGACGTTGCATGCTCCGGCGCAAAGCCGATATTCTTCCTCGACTACCTCGCCGTAGGTAAAAATGTTCCCGAGAAAATCGCGGAAATCGTAAAGGGTGTCGCGGACGGCTGCATAAAGGCAGGCTGCGCGCTTGTGGGCGGCGAAACCGCCGAAATGCCCGGTTTTTATCCCGTTGACGAATACGACCTTGCCGGCTTCAGTGTGGGCATCGTTGAAAAGGATAAAATCACCGACGGCGCAAAGGCAAAAAAAGGCGATGCACTTATAGGCATTGCGTCAAGCGGAATACATTCAAACGGCTATTCACTTGTAAGAAAGCTGTTCGGACTTAATGAGGACGGCGCAAAGGAAAAGCTTAACGAATATTCCGATGAGCTTGGCATGAGGGTCGGAGAAGCACTGCTTACTCCCACAAAAATATACGTTAAGCCGCTGCTTAAGCTGATTGATGAAATAGGCATCAACACCGTTTCGCACATCACAGGCGGCGGATTTATAGAAAATGTACCGAGAATGCTGCCCGACGGCTTAAAGGCTGTTATCAAAAAGGGTACATGGGATATTCTTCCCATATTCAATGTTTTACAGAGGCTCGGCAACGTTCCCGAAAGAGATATGTACAACACATTCAACATGGGAATAGGCATGATTGCCGCAGTTGATGCCGACAAAGCCGAGGCGGCTGTGAAATGTCTTGAAGAAGCCGGCGAAAAAGCATATATCATAGGCAGTCTTGAGGACGGCGAAAAGGGAGTAGAAATAATATGAAACGCATAGGTGTTTTGGTTTCCGGCGGCGGAACGAATTTGCAGGCGCTTATAGATGCGCAGAAAAGCGGCATTATCAAAAGCGGAGAAATTGTCACCGTTGTTAGCAACAAAGAGGGCGTATACGCGCTTGAACGCGCAAAAAATGCCGGAATTGACGCAAAGGTTATAACAAAAAAATCATGCGGCGGTGACAGTGCCGAGTTTAATCATGCACTGTGCAATTATATGAAGCTCATGAGAGTTGACATAGTTGTGCTTGCAGGGTTCCTTGCCATTCTTGAAAAAGAGTTTCTCGATGAATACAAGGACAGAATAATAAACATTCACCCGTCACTCATACCGTCATTCTGCGGAGACGGCTTTTACGGCTTAAAGGTTCACCGGGCTGCGCTTGACTACGGCGTAAAGGTTACTGGTGCCACGGTGCATTTTGTGAATGAAGTGACGGACGGCGGAAGGATAATTATGCAAAAGGCTGTATACATAAATGATGATGACACGGCAGAAAGCCTGCAAAAACGCGTCATGGAGGAAGCCGAGTGGCAGATATTGCCTAAGGCAGTAGAACTGGTTTGCAGTGAAAATTAAGGAGGCGGTCACATGAAAAAAGCTGACGTATACGATATTTTAAAATCAAACGCATATCCCGGCAGAGGAATAATAATAGGAAAAAGCGCTGACTCAAAAAGTGCCGTTACGGCATATTTCATAATGGGCAGAAGCGAAAACAGCAGAAACAGAGTTTTTGTAACCGACGGCGACGGCATACGCACACAGGCATTTGACGAATCAAAGCTGGAGGATCCGCATCTTATCATATATGCACCCGTGCGCGTTCTGGGCAATAAAACAATTGTAACCAACGGCGACCAGACGGATACCGTTTACAATCTTATGAATCAGCAGATGACATTTGAGCAGAGCCTCAGAACAAGAGAATTTGAGGACGACGCTCCGAACTACACCCCGAGAATTTCGGGAATTATGAAGGTTGACCGCGGCGATTACAACTATGCCATGTCCATTTTAAAGAGCGACAACGGCAATCCCTCATCATGTCTGAGATTCACATTCTCATACAAAAACCCGATTGCCGGCAGCGGTCACTTTATCCACACATACATGGGTGACGGCAGCCCTCTCCCCTCTTTCGAGGGTGAACCCGTACCCGTTGACATTCCCGATGATATAGACAGCTTCACAAACGGTCTTTGGGAGTCATTAAACGCAGACAACAAGGTATCGCTTTTTGTGAGATACATCGACATCGAAAGCGGAAAAACCGAAACAAGAATCATAAACAAAAACAACTAACCGAAAGGATTTTACAGTTATGAATGAAATGCAGTTAAAATACGGCTGTAACCCCAATCAGAAGCCGTCAAGAGTATTCATGGAAAACGGAAAGGATTTGCCGATTGAGATAATAAGCGGCCGTCCGGGATATATAAATCTGCTTGATGCTTTAAACGGCTATCAGCTTGTAAAAGAGTTAAAAAAAGCAACGGGACTTCCTGCGGCAACATCATTTAAGCATGTTTCGCCGGCAGGTGCGGCTGTGGGGCTTCCGCTGTCGGAAACTTTGAAGAAAATTTATTTCACCGATAATGTTGAGCTTACTCCGCTCGCAAGCGCTTATGCACGTGCAAGAGGCGCTGACAGAATGTCATCTTTCGGAGATTTTATAGCACTTTCGGACGAGTGCGACAAAGCAACAGCATTGCTTATAAAGAAAGAGGTTTCCGACGGAATAATAGCTCCGTCATATTCTCCCGAAGCGCTTGAAATTCTCGCACAGAAGAAAAAAGGCGCTTACTGCGTACTTAAAATAGATGCCGATTACAAGCCCGAGCCTATAGAAAGAAAACAGGTTTACGGTGTAACGTTTGAGCAGGGCAGAAACGAGCTTGATATTAACACCGAACTTTTATCCAACGTTGTTACGGATAACAAGGTGCTTACGGACGATGCCAAAAGAGATTTGATGATTTCGCTAATCGTTCTGAAATACACACAGTCGAACAGTGTATGCTATGTAAAGGACGGGCAGGCAATCGGAATCGGCGCCGGACAGCAGTCGAGAATACATTGCACGCGTCTTGCCGGAAACAAGGCTGATATATGGTGGTTAAGACAATGCCCGAAGGTACTTAATCTGCAATTCGTTGACGGAATAAGACGTGCCGACAGAGACAATGCCATAGATGTTTACATAGGTGAGGAGCATGATGATGTTCTTGCGGACGGTGCATGGCAGAAAATATTTAAGGTTAAACCGGAAGTGCTGACCGCCGAAGAAAAGAAAGAATGGCTTAAGAAGAACACACAGGTTGCTCTCGGTTCGGATGCATTTTTCCCGTTCGGTGACAATATAGAGCGTGCGCACAAGAGCGGCGTTGAATATATTGCACAGCCCGGCGGCTCCGTGAGAGATGACAACGTTATAGAAACCTGCAACAAATACGGTATAGCAATGGCATTTACGGGAATACGTTTATTTCACCATTAATAACAGGAGGTCTAACGATGAAAATACTTGTAGTCGGAGGCGGCGGCAGAGAGCATACGATAGTATGGAAAATCGCACAGTCGCCAAAGGTTGATAAAATTTACTGCGCACCCGGCAACGGCGGCATCGCCGCATTGGCGGAATGTGTTGATATTAATGTTATGGACAAGGAGAAAATGGTCGCATTCGCAAAGGAAAACGCCATCGACCTCGTAATGGTTGCGCCGGACGATCCGCTTGTTGACGGAATGGTTGATGCTATGGAAAATGCCGGAATACGTGCATTCGGTCCCCGTGCCAATGCAGCAATCATCGAGGGCAGCAAGGTTTTCTCAAAAGAGCTTATGAAAAAGTACAATATTCCGACGGCAGGCTATGAGGTATTTACCGACAGTGCCTCCGCTGTAGAATATGTCAGAAAAGGAACATTCCCGGCAGTCATAAAGGCAGAGGGACTTGCTCTCGGAAAAGGCGTTATTATCGCAAAGGACGAAGATGAAGCCGTTTCGGGCATAAAGGAAATTATGGACGATAAAAAGTTCGGCGAGAGCGGAAACAGAATAGTCATTGAAGAATTTTTGACAGGTCCCGAGGTTTCCGTGCTTGCTTTCACGGACGGAAAAACCGTTAAGCCTATGGTTTCGGCACAGGATCACAAGCGTGCATATGACAATGACGAGGGACTTAACACCGGCGGTATGGGAACATTCTCACCGAGCCGCCTTTACGATGATAAAAAAGCCTCCGAATGTATGGAAAATATTTTTCTGCCCACAATAAAGGCTATGTCGGCTGAGGGCAGACCGTTTAAGGGTGTGCTTTACTTCGGACTTATGATGACTGAAAACGGAGTCAAGGTAATTGAATACAACTGCCGTTTCGGCGATCCCGAAACACAGGTTGTCCTGCCGAGATTAAAGACCGATCTTGTCGATATTATGGAAGCGGTTATTGATGAGCGTCTTGATGAAATTGACATCGAATGGGAGGATAATGCGGCTGTATGCGTTGTTATGGCATCCGGCGGCTACCCCGTCTCATACAAAAAAGGCTTTGAAATAAGCGGAATAGCCGATGCGGAGGCTGACAAGAGCATAGTTGTGTTCCATGCCGGAACAAAGCTTGCGGACGGCAAAGTACTTACAAACGGCGGACGCGTACTGGGTGTTACCGCAGTTGCGGATAATCTTGACAGTGCAATAAAGAAGGCTTATGAGGGTGTTGACAAAATTTCCTTTACGGACGAATTTCACAGACATGATATAGGCATAAAGAAATATAATTAACTATGCCGCTGTACGCGGCGGATCGGAGCTTGCTATGAAAAGACAAAACTATATAACATGGGATGAATATTTCATGGGAATCGCAATGCTCAGTGCGGAACGCAGCAAGGATAACAACACACAGGTGGGCGCATGTATTGTGAACGGTGAAAACAAAATCTTATCTCTCGGCTATAACGGCATGCCTACCGGCTGCAATGATGATTTTATGCCGTGGGAGCGCGAGGGTGCGCCGCTTGATACAAAGTATATGTTTGTATGTCACGCGGAGCTGAACGCAATTTTAAACTGCCCTTTGGGTTCTGTCAGCGGTGCAAAGCTGTATGTTACTCTTTTTCCCTGCAATGAGTGTGCAAAAGCACTGGTGCAGACAGGCATAAAAGAGGTTGTGTATATGTCGGACAAATACGCGGACAGCGACAGCACAAGGGCATCAAAGAAAATGTTTGATACCGTGGGGATTAAATACAGACAATATATCCCCACCGGAAGAAAGCTTACATTGTCACTTTAAAGAGGTAAAAAGCTATGGATTATACAGAAAAAACATTAAGTACAAAACGAATTTTTGACGGTCAGGTTATCAATCTGCGTGTAGAGCAGATTGAACAGCCCGACGGCAAAACCGCACTGCGCGAAATTATCGAGCATAACGGCGGAGTCGGCGTTATAGCCGTAACGGAAAACCGTGAGGTGTTTATGGTGAGCCAGTACAGACTGGCGGCACGGCGCATGATGCTGGAAATCCCCGCAGGAAAGCTCGAAAAGGGCGAAGACCCGCTTGAATGCGGCAAGCGCGAGCTTACGGAAGAAACCGGCTACAAGGCTGAAAAGTTTACACATCTGGGTGAATTTTTTGTATCTCCCGGCTACTGCGAGGAAAAAATAAATCTTTACCTTGCACAGGGACTGACATTTGTCGGTCAGCATCTTGATGACGGCGAATTTTTAAACGTCAGCAAATACACGCTTGATGAGCTGTGTAAAATGGTTATGGATAAGAAAATCTATGATGCAAAAACAGAAATTGCAATCTTAAAGGCAAAAATACTTTTAGGCTGATACAGAGACTAAAAAGGGGATGTTAAAAAGCTTAAACATCCCTTTTTTTCATACACAAAACACCTTGAAAGCGGAAATCGGTCAAATTCGCCGGATTGTTATTTGGTCAGCAGAATTGCTATAAACACACATACCAGACCATAGGCGCTTGCACGTGTCATTTTCTCTTTCAGAAGCAGCGTTGACATCACCGTCATTCCAGCAAACTGCAGCACTCCGTTTAACGGATACAGCACTACCGAGGGTATGTACTCGGTGGCATATGTAAGGCAGAACGAATTGACATAAAGCATTGCCGACATAATAAAAATATACATAATGTCTTTACCCGAAATTGTCATTCTTCCCTGTCTGCGATGAGGTGTTTTCTTTAACATGCATATTATTTTGCAAACAATCAGCACCATAAGTTTTTTTAAAGTAAGCTTTGTTTTTATTTCATTATTGTATTTTATCAGCATAATTACAGCCGCATTAATTATTAGAATCTCTTTAATTTGTTTGGTTCTTATTTGTTTTTTAATA
>CAJKHT010000095.1 GCA_905199755.1 uncultured Eubacteriales bacterium
CCACGCGGCCCTCGAAAGGGGCGATCTCCTCCGGTTCCGACCTGCGGGGTACCCTTTCTGCCGCCCATATCGCATTAATTTTTCTCACTCTCAAGCTCCATTTTGTCATCCATAAAAGCTGCCGCCTCCATATCCGCAACATATAACGCAAGCGCAAGCGGATATTTTTCAAAAACTCTGCCCGCATTTCTGCCGCTTCCTTCTTCGGAAAATCCCATATGATAACGAATTGCATATGCTTCCTCATTTGTCAGATGCATAAATTTGCTTATAAGAAAAACGGACTTTTCGCCGTGGCCGAACAGCTCCGGATCTTCAAAGTTATATGACGGAACCTGTTCCCATAGTCGTCGTCGCGGCATACAATGTTTCCCTCCGCAAATATGCGAGCGGATAAATCTGTATTCCAAAATCGAACGTCAGTGCTGCGGTGTGGATTTAATCCATACCATACACTTTTTTTTATTTTGTTTATATTTTTTCAAGAATATGCTTGCAAAAAAGTAATATACATAGTATAATAGAATAGTTATTATCGGGTTTGTCCGAGATAAATTTATAAGCGAAGGAGAAAAAACAATGAGTATTTTTGAAACAATTGCGTTTGCCGATGATGCAGCGCAGCAGGCACAGCAGGCGGCAGGCCCAATGGCAATGGTAGTTTCGTTCTTACCTATGGTTCTGATTATTGCATTGCTGTATTTTATGATGATAAGACCGCAAAGAAAGCGCGAAAAAGAAACACGTGCAATGATTAACGCTTTAAAAGTCGGTGATAAGGTTGTAACTATCGGCGGTATCTGCGGTAAAATAGCAAAAATCAAAGATAATTATGTTATTTTGGAAACAGGCAACATCGGTACACAGACAGAAAAATCATTTATAAAAATGGAACGCGACAGCATTAAATCCGTTGAGAAAAAACAGACAAACTAAGTTCTAATAAGTAATCATCCTCCATAATATATTATAGATAATAATATGTTATGGAGGATTTTTATGAAGCTGCGTTCTGTATTTTCCGGGATTTTAATAACTGTTTTAATATCGGTTCTTGTTATTCTTGCAATATCCTTACTTTCCTGCTTCACCGCCTTAAGCGGAGGTGCCGCCGGTGTTTGCGTCTATGCCGGACTTGCGCTTGCAATACTTTTGGGGGCTTTTCGCACCGCACGGACTTGCGGCGGACGTGTTCTGCTTAACACAATGGCGGTAAGCATTTTCAGTATCGTGCTGATTATGTGCCTTTCTTTGCTTCTTAACGGACACATTAATTTTAATCTTCATTTTCTTGCCGTGGTACTCGGAAGCCTGTTTGCCGGTTTTCTCGGAGCTGTATTGGGAAAATGAAATTTTACGAACATTTTTTCGATTTTACCCTTGACAACGAACGTTTGTTGTGGTATTATATGCATATAGCAAACAAACATTCGCAAAGGAGGATGTATATATGAAAAAATACAGTGCCGAAAAAAGATATAAAAACCGCCGCCGTTCGGGCAAGCGTGTAAGAATCGCCAACAAGCTGCGTTTTACCGCATTTATGCTGTTATGCTTCATACTTTTTGCATCAGCCGCCGGAATGTTTAAAAGTGCGGTTGCCTCCCGTGACAGGGAAACATACGTTCTTACCATATCAAAGGGTGACACTCTTTGGGATATTGCCGAGGAAAATAACACTTTGGGCAAGGATACGAGAAGCGTAATGGACGACATTGTAAAATTAAATCATCTTACCACCACTGCTCTGAAAACGGGCGATGAATTACTGATACCGATATACTGATTCGGTTTGAATTATGCCGCGCAGGCAGCAATTCAATATATTTTCGCGGAAAGCTTAATATTTCTTCGCGGATTTGTATTGAATTGTTGCTTTTTTTTATTGATTATTATATAATGGTTACAGATACAAAATAAACTGCACCGAAAGGAGTTTCCATGATTAAAAAAGTCTTTTTGCCTATATTGGCTTTTATAGCTGTGATTATGTCATTCGGTACGGCATATGCCATAGAAATAAATGACGGAGAAACACTTAAATTCGATTTCGGAGAAAAAGATGAGGAAGATTGGATTGCGGTAAATGCATCCGATATGTACAATGCCGAAAAAGGCTACGGATTTGACATGACATCGTTTGTAAAAAACGCTTCCGCTTCGGGAACCGATATCGGCTCCGACTGTGTTGAATTTCAGCCTGTAAACGGGCATTTCAGCAGCTTTAATGTTGATATTCCCGACGGAATCTACAAGCTTAAATTTCTTGCGGGCGATATAGATACAATCAATATAACCGCGGAAGAGCATCTTATATTGCTTAACATGATGTTCAACGGCTGCGCTGCAGAAGCGGAAATTCTCGTTTCCGACGGTCAGCTTAATATTACCGTTTCATCGTTTAAATACAATGCTCCGCTTACACTTAGCGCTCTTGAAATAACCCGTATGTCATCACTTGAAAGCCGCCGCACGCGTGTATTCATAGGCGGTGATTCATTGGCTGCGCAATATTATCCGTCAAACCTACCCTCCCCTCTGGAGCAGGGTTATCAGGGAGGCTGGGGGCAAATGCTGCCGCTTTATATCCCGGATGATTTATACGTTATGAATTTATCCTCCGGCGGTCAGACCGCTGAGGGCTTTCTTGAAAGCGGTCAGTTTGAGTCGGCTGAGTTTTTCATGCGCGAGGGTGATTATTTTATAATTTCATTCGGCGTAAACGATTCGGAAATTTCCGACAGGGATAAATTCAAAAAAGCCTTATCCGAAATGGTTTCACGCACCAAAGCAAAGGGTGCGGTTCCGATAATTATGACGGAAACATGCAAGCTCACCGATTTTAATGAAACGGCATATTCCGACGGACGGTGGTTCAGAGACACGGCGCTGGAGGTTTGTTCGGAGCTTAACTGCAATTATGCCGATATACAAAAGAATGCTGCCGCATATTTTACGGCAATAGGCAAAGACAGCACCAAAGAGCTTTACTGGAAAAACTGGAGCGGAGAACAGGATAATCTTCATTATTCACGCGAGGGTGCGGGACATATTGCCCGTCTGATTGCGGAAGAATTGATACGTCAGGGAATATGGCGGTTCGACGGAAAAATTCCCGATTACGGTGTCAGTGACGATGCTTTGCTTAAATGCTCGGGAGTGTACGGCGGAAACAAGCTTATCCTGCAAAACCTTGCACCTTATGCACGCGAAGTACAGCTTTTAATTAACACATACAACCAATACGGTGCGGTAACCGGCAACAAAATGCTTACCGTAAGGCTTATGCCGTATGATGTATTGCAGCCGGACAGAATAACCGATATAACGCTTGACGAAACAAGCAACTGCAAAGCATATATTATAAACAATTCCGTTAAAAGCATCAACGAAACACCGCAGACACGCAATTTCGGCACTGTATATAATATAGCACGGCAGCTTTTTAACTGAAAGGAAAACTTAACAAATGAAATATACAACAGATTATCTGAAACTTTTAAGTGAACAATATCCCACAATAAAATCAGCGTGTGCGGAAATAATACATTTACAGTCACGTCAGCAGCTCCCCAAGCTTACCGAGCATTTTATGAGCGATATTCACGGCGAGTACGAATCGTTTTTGCATATACTGAAGAATGCCTCCGGCGTAATAAGAGACAAAATAAGCATAGTTTACGGAAAAACGCTTTCCGAAGCCGACAGACAGCTTTTATGCACATTAATATATTATCCCGAACAAAAGCTTGAGCTTATAAAAAACAGCATTGACGATATTGATGACTGGTATAAAATCACGCTCTACCGACTTATTGAGGTGTGCCGTGCGGTTGCGGCAAAATATACCCGTGCAGAAATAAGAAGCTATCTTCCCGAGGATTTCGGCGACATTATAGATGAGCTTATACACGCAAATACAGACAGCTATTCCGACAAGGAGGAGTATTACGGAGAATGTATATCTTCAATTGCCGAATTGGGACAAGCCGATGATTTTATTGTTGACATTTCACGGCTTATCAGGACTCTGGCAATAGGAAAGCTTTACATTATAGGTGATATTTTTGACCGCGGTCCGCGTGCGGATATTATCCTCGACACGCTTATTAATTATCACAGCGTTGATATACAATGGGGAAATCATGATGTGCAGTGGATGGGAGCGGCGGCAGGCAGCATGGCATGCATTGCCTCGGTTTTATCGGTGTCAACAAAGTATTTCAACTTCGACTGCATAGAGGACGGATACGGCATAAATATGCGTCCTCTCACTGTTTTTGCCATGGAAACCTATGCCGATGACGACTGCAAATGCTTTATACCGAAAAACCCGAACATGGTAAAGCTTTCAAAGCATGACATATCAATATGGGCAAAAATGCATAAAGCCATTGCGGTAATCCAGTTTAAGCTCGAAGGTCAGATAATTAAAAATCACCCCGAATTTTGCATGGACAATCATCTGATGCTGGATAAAATAGACTATAAGAACGGTACAATAACCATCGACGGCAATACTTACAAGCTTAAAGATACCAACTTCCCGACAATCGATCCGGCGGATCCGTATAAGCTGACACAAGCCGAAAGTGAGCTTATGCAGCTTTTAAATTCTTCCTTTTTACATTCGGAAAAGCTGCAGCGTCATGTGAGATTTTTATATTCAAACGGCAGTATGTATCTTAAAACAAACAACAATCTGCTTTATCACGGCTGCATACCTATGAACAGCGACGGAAGCTTCACGGAAGTGGAGCTGTGCGGTGAGAAAGTCAAAGGAAAAAGTCTGCTTGATTTGTCGGAACGTATTGCACGTGCCGGATATTTCGGAAAGAAAAATTCAAAGGAAAAGAAATACGGTGAAGATTTCCTGTGGTTTTTGTGGTGCGGACGCTTCTCCCCCGTTTACGGCAAAAATAAAATGACATCGTTTGAACGTTATTTTATCGAGGACGAAAACACGTGGACGGAAATTAAAGACAACTATTACTCGCTTATTACCAATCCCGAAATATGCAAAATGATTCTCGGTGAGTTCGGAATTGACGGAAATGAGTTTTCTCATATTATCAACGGGCATGTTCCGGTAAAAATCAAAAAAGGCGAAAGCCCCGTCAAAGCCGACGGCAAGCTGCTTGTAATCGACGGAGGCTTATCAAAGGCATATCAGAGCCAGACGGGCATTGCCGGTTATACTCTGCTCTACAACTCGCACGGGCTGCTGCTTTGCGCACACGAGCCGTTTGAATCAATCGAAAGCGCGGTTCGTGATGAAAAAGATATATATTCCACGCTGGAAACGGTTGCACTTGCCCCCGAAAGAGTGTTTGTAAAGGATACCGACGAGGGAAAAATAATGCAGAAAAAGATTGATGCCCTGCGCGCATTGGTGAATGCATACAGAAAAGGAATCATCAAACAAACCATGCCCGCCGAAAATTAAGCTAAAGAATATTATGCAGCAAATAAGAATATTATTCAATTTTGCGTATTTACAAATCAGGGCGGCTGTAGTATAATAATATAAAGATTTTGTAAGTTTTTGACGGAAAGGAATGGAGAAAGATATGGCAATGACCATGACACAGAAGATTTTGGCGAGAGCATCGGGACAAAGCGAGGTAAAAGCAGGCGATTTGATTATGGCTGACTTAAACCTTGTATTGGGCAACGATATTACCAGCCCCGTGGCTATCGGTGAATTTGATAAAATCGGTGGTAAATCAGTATTTGATAAAGCAAAAATTGCGCTTGTTCCCGATCATTTCACTCCGAATAAGGATATTAAATCGGCACAGCAGGCTTTAAAGGTAAGAAACTTCGCAAAGGAACAGGATATTGTAAACTATTTTGAAGTCGGCGAGGTCGGAATCGAGCATGCTCTGCTTCCCGAAAAAGGTTTGGTTGTGGCAGGAGATGTCGTTATAGGTGCCGACTCACACACATGTACATACGGCGCCCTCGGCGCATTCTCAACCGGTGTCGGTTCAACCGACATGGCGGCAGGTATGGCAACGGGCAAAGCATGGTTTAAAGTACCCGATGCGATTAAATTCAATCTCAGCGGCAAACTCAGAAAATATGTAAGCGGCAAGGATTTGATACTTTACATAATAGGAAAAATCGGTGTTGACGGTGCATTGTACAAGAGTATGGAATTTACCGGTGAGGGTATGCACAGTCTTAGCATGGATGACCGTTTTACCATTGCAAACATGGCAATAGAAGCCGGTGCAAAGAACGGTATATTTGAGATTGATGACAAAACAATCGAATACATGAAAGAACATTCCGACCGTGAATACACCGAATTCAAAGCTGACGATGATGCCGTATATTCACAGGTTATCGATATAGACCTTTCGGAGGTTCCTCATACAGTGGCATTTCCGCATCTGCCCGAAAACGCAAGAACACCCGAAAACTGGGGCGATGTTGAAATTGACCAGGTTGTTATCGGTTCATGTACAAACGGCAGATTATCCGATTTACAGCATGCGGCTGAAATTTTAAAAGGAAAGCATGTAAAAAAAGGACTGCGCGCAATAATTTTCCCGGCAACACAAAAAATTTATCTCGATGCATTGAATGACGGTACACTCAGAACGCTCGTTGAAGCAGGCTGTGTTATCTCCGCTCCCACATGCGGACCGTGTCTCGGAGGTCATATGGGCATACTTGCGGAGGGTGAAAGATGCGTTTCAACCACCAACAGAAATTTTGTCGGAAGAATGGGACATGTTGAGAGCGAGGTTTATCTTGCAAGTCCCGAAGTGGCGGCGGCAAGTGCGGTAACAGGTAAAATAACCGCACCGGAAGAAATAATGTAAATTTTCGGAAAGGATAAGCATAATGAAAGCAGAAGGAAAAGTAATAAAATACGGTGATAATATAGATACAGATGTTATAATTCCCGCAAGATACCTTAACACCTCCCTGCCGGAGGAGCTGGCAAAGCATTGCATGGAGGATATTGACAAGGATTTTGTAAACAAAGTTCAAAACGGCGATATAATGGTCGGCGGCGCGAATTTCGGCTGCGGTTCTTCAAGAGAACACGCTCCGATAGCCATAAAGGCAAGCGGTATTTCATGCGTTATAGCAGAAAGCTTTGCAAGAATATTTTTCAGAAATTCAATCAATATAGGACTCCCCATTCTTGAATGTCCCAAAGCTTCAAAAGACATTGAGCCGGGTGACACGGTTGAAGTTAATTTTGACAGCGGCGTTATTACCAACAAAACAAAGAACAGAACATATCAGGCGGCGGCATTTCCCCCGTTTATGCAGGAGCTTATAAATGCCGGAGGATTGGTTAAGTATATTAAGGGAGGTAACATATAATGAGTGAATTTAATATTGCTGTTATAAAAGGTGACGGAATAGGTCCCGAAATCGTTGAGGGTGCGGAAACAGTGCTTAATGCCGCCGCAAAAAAATTCGGTCATAAGTTTAATTACACAGATGTTTATATGGGCGGCTGCGCGATAGACAAGTTCGGAGAGCCGCTTCCGCAGGAAACCATTGATATATGTAAAAAAAGCGACAGCGTTCTTTTAGGTGCTGTCGGAGGTCCGAAGTGGGACAATTGCCCGAAACGTCCCGAAGCCGGTCTTTTGGGTATAAGAAAAGCACTTGAACTGTATTCCAACCTCCGTCCGTCAATTCTTAAGCCGCAGCTTAAAGAAGCGTCTCCTTTAAAGGACAGCAAGCTAGAAAACGGTCTTAACGTTATGGTAGTCCGCGAGCTTACCGGCGGAATTTACTTCGGAAAGCGCGAAAAAGCACAGGATGGCTCATGGGCAAGCGATGAAGAAAAATACAGCGTTGAAGAAATCAGAAGAATAGGTAAAATCGCATTTGAAACCGCAATGTTAAGAAATAAAAGGGTTGTTTCGGTAGATAAAGCGAATGTGCTTGAATCCTCACGTCTGTGGCGCAAAACCATTACCGAATTATCGGCTGAATATCCCGAGGTTGAATTATCGCATATGTATGTTGACAATGCTGCAATGCAGCTTGCAATAAATCCGGCACAGTTTGATGTAATCGTAACCTCAAACATATTCGGGGATATTCTTTCGGATTTATCCTCCGCAATAGCAGGCTCTATAGGCATGTTGCCGTCCGCTTCGCTCGGCGCGACAAAATGCGGAATGTATGAGCCTATACACGGCAGTGCTCCCGATATCGCAGGTATAGATATTGCCAATCCTATAGCAACAATAGTCAGCGCGGCAATGATGCTTGAAATGTCTTTCGGACTTATTGAAGAAGCAAAGGCAATAAACGATTCCGTAGATAAAGTACTTGATATGGGATACCGCACCACCGATATAATGTCCGACGGAATGAAAAAAGTCGGCTGCAAAAAGATGGCAGAGCTTATAGCCGAAAATTTATAAAAAAGTGTAAACACAGTACAAAAAGCGCCGAACGGAGTACATGTCCCGTTCGGCGCTTTTCTTTGCAATATCATCAGCTAAGTATTATATATTCAGTTTTGAAATATATTCGCGCATAATTTCCGAGCTTTGTTTAAGTCCGTTCATTTCAGACTCCGAAAACGGCACCTCGGGTATCCAGTCAATACCAAAACCCGAAACCTTTGCAGGTATACTTAAAGCCGTACCCTCTATTCCGTATTCACCCTCCATAATTGATGATACGGTTAAAAATGAATCCTGCTCCCCTGCTATACATTCCGTTATACGAGATACCGCAAGTGCAATTGCGTAATATGTCGCACCTTTTTTCTGAATTATCTCATATGCGGCATTTTTTACCTTATTATACATTTCATCGCACGCACTCTGAGAGCAAAGTCCCGTCTGACGCTCATAATCACGCATCGGTATTCCGGCTATGCTTGAAATGCTCCATGCCGCCACCTCGCTGTCACCGTGTTCGCCTATAATATACGTATGACAGTTGCGCGCATCAACATGAGTATGGCGGCTTAACATGTATTTAAGCCGTGATGTATCAAGAACAGTTCCCGATCCTATGACCTGATTTTTGGGGAGTCCCGAAAGCTTCCATGTAACATAGGTCAGAATATCAACCGGATTTGAAACGGTCAGTATAATTATATCCTTCGGCGCATATTTCATAATTCCCGATACAACATCTTTAAGAATATTTGTATTTTTTTGCAGAAGGTCGAGTCTTGTTTCTCCCTGCTTCTGATTTGCTCCGGCAGTTATAACCACAATATCCGCATCGACACATTCGTCATAGCCTCCGCTGCGTATGTTTACGGGACGTACAAATGACACGCCGTGCGCTATATCCATTGCATCTCCCTCAGCTTTGTTTTTATCTATATCAAGTATTA
>CAJKHT010000096.1 GCA_905199755.1 uncultured Eubacteriales bacterium
ATAAATACGGTATCGAGTGGCTGCCCGAGGACGGGGGTACATATCAGATACAGTTTTCGCTGATGAAAGACCGAGTAACGCTCATGATAGACACCTCCGGCGAGGGGCTGCATAAGCGAGGCTACAGAAAAAAGTCAAATCTTGCACCGCTTAAGGAAACCATGGCGGCGGCAATGGTTATGATGAGCTACTGGAAGTTTGAATATCCGCTGTATGATCCGTTCTGCGGTTCGGGGACTATTCCCATAGAAGCGGCGATGTTTAAAAGAAATATCGCACCGGGACTGATGCGTGACTTTGCGGCAGAGCAGTTTGACCAAATTGATGCAAAGCTGTGGGAGACCGTGCGCGATGAAGCGCGTGCGCTCGAACGCGATATTTCGCCGGAAATATATGCGCGCGATATTGACAGTGAAGCCGTGGAGCTGACGGCGGAAAATGCACGTATAGCCGGAGTAGGCAGATTTATACATGTTGAAAAGGGCGATGCGGCAGATTTTTATTCCGATAAAAAATACGGTGCAATAATATGTAATCCGCCGTACGGCGAAAGACTGAGCGACAAACGCGAATGTGAAAAGCTTTACGCAAAAATCGGAAAAAGCTTTTCGCGTCTTGATGAATGGTCGTATTATATTCTGACGTCAAATGAAAATTTTGAAAATATATTCGGCAGAAAAGCCGATAAGCGCCGCAAACTGTATAACGGCATGATTAAATGCAGTGTGTATCAGTATTTCGGCGCAAGACCTCCTAAGCTTAATTGAATATTTATTGTGCCTTTTCAGGCTCGGGAACACTGCTTTCGGCAGGGACGGGAATGCTCTTATCCTTAATTTTTATAATATATTCCGTACCCCAGTCGAAGCTGTTTTCCTGCATTTGTGCGTCCATGCCGCTTTTTCGTACAATATCGAGCGCACGGCGCACTGTGTTTTTGAAAACGGTTATATCCTTTAATGCGGATATTTTAACGAGCGGCTTCTGAGGCTTTTTCTCGTTAAGCATTGCATCTATAAGGTCATAGGTCTGATTTAGAGTCAGCCTGTTTAAGCAGATGTTCTGTGCCGCTTCAAGTTGCTTTTTTTCATCGCTTATCCGAAGCAGCGCCGCTGCGTGGGCTTCGGATAAATCATATTCGCGTATAAGCTTTTTCACAAACGGCGACAATCTGAGTAAACGTATTTTACTCATTATACCAAGCTTTGTTCCGCCCGTTTTTGCGGCTGCCTCGGTTTCGGTCATGCCGTTGCCGCGTATGAGATTTTCATAGCTTTGCGCCACCTCGAAAAACGATAAATCCTCACGGTGAAGATTCTCAAGCAATGACAGCAGTGCAGAGGCTTTTGCGTCCGCGTTTATAATCACGGCAGGGATTTTTGTGTATCCCAAAAGCTGACACGCTCTGAATCTGCGCTCACCTGCGACAAGCTCGTATTCGTGTCCCGTACGGCGCACGGTAACGGGCTGTATAAGTCCGAATTCCTTAATGGAAAGTTTAAGCTCCTCCATTGCCTGTTCCTCAAAATATTTTCTCGGCTGATTTGGATTTTGTGCAATTATATCCATCGGCAGCTGTACAATCTTCTTTTCGTCTGTTTTTTTCAGTATATTATGTATCATTCTTTCCGCCTCGTATCATAATATTTTTCTTTAAAAAAGAGTAAACAGCAATAATGAAATGCCATGAAATATTGCTCGGGGCTAAATCCGCATATTCATTACCGCTGTTCACCCTCGGTGGTGGAAGGTGTAAGACATTTTGGGGGTAGAACAGGGCCTTGGGGAAACCCTGTGTTTTCAGGTATCTGTCGGATACCTTGTCTTACAAGAACTATTATACCATAAATTTCCAAAAAATAAAGTAAATTCGTTCGACAGAATTTACTTTATTTCGACATATTTTTTTTATTTTGATAAATTATAACATTGTTCGATAGGATTTTTTGCCGCAATTCCGGGTTTTCTGGGGAAACGCATCGGAGTTTGTCGCACTTTTTTTACGATAATTATGCGATGCTTTAAATCCGAATAAGGAATTTGCGTTTCAAAAACGTCCTCAACCTCACCGCCGAGTATTGAAATTGCACGTTTTGCGTTTTTCAGCTCATCATCGGAGGAGGGACCTTTCAATGCCAGAAAATATCCGCCGATTTTTACAAACGGGAGACACCATTCCGACAGAGTTGACATATCCGCCACCGCCCTTGAAACCGCAGTATCGAATTTGCCGCGGAGCATACGATCTTTCCCGGCATCCTCCGCACGCGCATGCACAAGCTGTACGTCATTCTCATGCAGTTCATCGCATACCGCACCGAGAAATTTAAGACGCTTGTTAAGCGAATCGAGAAGTGTAAGCGATATTTCGGGTTTTGCGATTTTTAGTACCATGCCCGGAAATCCGGCTCCCGTTCCGACATCTATAACGCTGCCCTTTACATATCCCGTACACAGTGCGGACATGCTGTCAAGAAAATGCTTGACGGCAATCCCCTTATCGTCCGTTATGGCGGTGAGATTCATTTTTTCGTTCCATTCTTTAAGCAGTGCGCCGTAGGTCATAAAGGCATGAAGCTGATTTTCGTCAAGCTCGATGCCCAGCTGCTTTGCACCGCCGATAAGTATATCCTTCATCAGCCTAAAATTCTTTCAATCATATCGGCAAGCTCTTTTGCCTTTTTGGAAATATATTTCTTATCCTTGCCCTCAATCATTACTCTTACAAGAGGCTCAGTTCCCGACGGACGGATAAGTACGCGTCCCTCGCCCGCAAATTCATCTTCAAGCGCTTTGCATGCGGCAGCTATTTCATCGTTTTCCATGTAGCTGTTTTTATTTTCAAGCTTTACTCTCGCATTGCAGAGCACCTGCGGCATAACCTCCACAATCGAAGCGGCCTCCGATGCTTTTTTGCCTGTTTTCTTCAGCACTGCAAGGAACTGGAGTGCGGAAACAAGACCGTCACCCGTGGTGTTGTGGTCGAGGAAGATAATATGTCCGGACTGTTCGCCGCCTATGTTATAGCCGTTTTTGAGCATTTCTTCAAGAACGTATCTGTCTCCGACTTTTGTGCGCGGAATGTTAATTCCCATTTTTTCTCCGGCAATGAATAAGCCGAGATTGCTCATTACCGTTGCAACAAGCGTATTCTGCTTTAATGTACCCTGTTCACGCATATAATCTGCGCATGCCGCCATTATCTGGTCGCCGTCTATAATGTTCCCTTTTTCATCAACGGCAAGCATTCTGTCGGCGTCGCCGTCAAATGCAATACCGATGTCGGCACCGATTGAAACAGTATATGCCTGCAAGCTTTCCATGTGTGTCGAGCCGCATTTGTAGTTTATATTAACGCCATCGGGGGTGTTGTGTATCGCCTCGACATTTGCACCAAGCTTGTTCAAAGCCTTGAATGCGGTCTGATAGCTTGCACCGTTTGCACAGTCCACCGCAACCTTGATTCCGTCAAGACGGCAGTCGATTGTTGAGCAGGCAAAGCTTACATAGTCCTCAACCGCATTGTGATTCATGCTTACGTAACCCACATCACCGTGAGTAGGCAGGTTTTCGATGGTCTTTTCACCCAGAATATATGCCTCAATTTCGTTTTCCATTCCGTCCGAGAGCTTGTAACCGTCACAGTTAAAGAATTTTATTCCGTTATATTCGCATGGATTGTGCGATGCCGAAATCACAACACCGGCATCTGCCTTGTAGTATCTTGTGAGATATGCGACGGCAGGAGTGGGGATAACACCCAGAGGTATAACCTTTGCTCCCATTGAACAAAGACCTGCCGTGAGCGCCGCTTCAAGCATATCGCCCGATTTTCTTGTATCCTTGCCTATGAGTATTCTCGGTCTTTTTGCGGTGTGCTTTGTCAGCACATATGCTCCGCACTGACCTGTTTTAAATGCCAACTCCGCAGTTAGCTCTTTATTCGCGATTCCGCGTATTCCGTCCGTTCCGAACAATTTTCCCATTATTAAATTTTCCTCCTAACAGATAATCTCTGCGCTGCCTTAAAGAAAAAAATCAGGTAGCCGCAATATAGCTACCTGAATTATACTATATAAGTAACAAGATGTAAAGAGCTTTTACAGTTTTGTAATCAAAACTTATCTTTTGCCGATTTCGACATAGTCCCTGTGTTCCGCGACGCTCTGATATGCCGGACGGATTATTTTACCGGGATTAATCAGTTCTTCAAGTCTGTGAGCCGACCAGCCGGCGATACGTGCGATTGCAAACAGGGGAGTAAAAAGCTCATTCGGAATATCAAGCATGCTGTATACAAATCCCGAATAGAAATCGACATTTGCACTTACACCCTTGTATATTTTGCGTTCCGATGCGATTACCTGCGGTGCGAGCCGCTCAACTATGGAATAAAGCTCAAATTCCTCCATTCTGTCTTTTTCATGAGCAAGGCTCTCCACAAAAGCTTTGAATACATCTGCACGGGGATCGGAAATTGAATAAACCGCATGTCCCATTCCGTATATAAGTCCCGATTTGTCAAATGCTTTTTTATTCAGGAGATTTGCAAGATACTGCTCAACCTCCGCGTCCGTATACGGCTTTTTGAGATTTTTTTTCATATCCTCAAACATAAGGCTTACCTTGATGTTTGCACCGCCGTGTTTAGGACCTTTAAGCGAACCTAAGGATGCCGCAACCGAGGAATATGTGTCCGTGCCGGACGAGGTGACAACATGCGTTGTAAAGGTTGAGTTGTTGCCGCCTCCGTGCTCCGCATGCAGCATCAGCGCCATATCGAGCACATGTGCTTCGAGGTTTGTGTATTGGCTGTCATTCCTCAGCATATAAAGTATATTTTCCGCGGTTGACAGCTCTGCTTTCGGTGTATGAACAACAAGTGAACCGTTTGAGTGGCTGTAGCAGTATGCCTGATAGCCGTAAACCGCAAGGAGCGGAAACTGAGCTATAAGCTGTATGGATTGTCTAAGTACATTTGTGACCGAGGTGTCGTCGGCATTGTCATCGTAGGTGTACAGCATGAGTATGCTCCGTGAAAGCATGTTCATCATGTCCTTGCTCGGTGACTTCATAATAACGTCTCTCACGAAACCCGGAGGGAGAGTTCTGTTATCGGCTAAAATCGTTTTAAAATCATCGAGAGCTTTTTTGTCGGGCAGTTCTCCGAAGAGCAGCAGATAAACGGTTTCCTCAAAGCCGAACCGCTTTTCACGCACCGCACCTCTGATAAGGTCCTCTATATCGTAACCGTGATAATAAAGCTTTCCTCTGCACGGCTTGCCGTTTTCGGAAGCTTTAATTTCGCCTATTTCGGTGAGTCCTGCCAAAACCCCCTTTCCGCTTATGTCGCGCAGACCGCGTTTTACGTCGTATTTTCCGTAAAGGGACGGGTCTATACACTTATTGGTTTTACATAAATCAGTGAGTTTTTCGATATTGTTCTTTGGCATAAGCTTTTTCCCCTTTCAATGTTGTTCCGGTTAAATTCCGGCGTAAAAACATATTTTTAAATCAGTAAATAAATATCCATACTATTATATGTATATTCTTATTTAATTTATTTTATCACATTTTACAATGTTTTTGCAAGAAACTAATTGTAAACTTATTATGAACATGCTATAATAGGGGTAAAGTATATAAAAACGGAGGAATGTATTTATGGTATATGTATTGCTTGCGGACGGATTTGAAGAAGTGGAGGCAATCGAGCCGATTGATATTATGAGAAGATGCGGCATTGAGGTTGTCACGGCATCTGTTATGGAGTCGAAAACGGTTGAGGGCGCTCACGGAATAAAGGTTGAGGCGGATATAATGATTGATGAAGCGGATATGAACAAAATGGAGCTTCTGATGCTTCCGGGCGGAGGAAAAGGTCATGAGCTGCTCGACGCATCGGATAATGTACATGTGATGCTTAACCGTGCGGCGGCAGACGGAAAATATATCGCGGCAATTTGTGCGGCACCGTCCATTATAGGAAAAAAGCAGATGCTTTCGGGTAAAAAGGCAACCTGCTTCCCGGGCTTTGAAAAATATCTTTACGGTGCCGAGTGTGTAGCCGACAAGGTTGTGAAAGACGGAAACATCATAACCGCCAAGGGCGCCGGAGCGGCTGCGGAGTTCGGATTTGAGATAGCGGCGGTCTTAAAGGGCAGAGAAACAGCCGAGGAAATCAAGGCTCAGATGCAGTATTGATAAAAATGGAAAAATCGGAAATCAGACAGATAATGAAACAAAAAAGGCGCGCTTTGACCGAAGATGAAATTTGGGAAAAAAGCAAAGCAATAAGCGAAAGCCTTTTTAAAACAAAAGAATTTACCGAAGCGAAAACCGTTATGATATATATGTCATCATTCGGCGAGGTATCTACGGCAATGATAATGCAGCGGCTTTTTGAAAGCAGCAGACGCGTTGTTGTACCGATAAGCAACACTGCCGATGAAACGATTACGCTGTCATATATAGAAAGTCGTGATGAGCTTATAAGCGGTGCTTACGGTATACCGGAACCCAAAACGGTAAAGCCTGTACATGAGGAGGATATAAGCCTTGTTCTTGTTCCGGGTACTGCTTTCGATATGCAGATGAACCGCATGGGCTTCGGAAAGGGATATTATGATAAGCTGCTTGAGAGGCTTTCGGCAATAAAGGCAGGGTTGTGCTATGACTTTCAGCTTTTAAGCGAGATACCTCACAGCGCTCATGATATACCTATGGATATAATAATAACCGAGGAGAGAATAATATCAAATGCTTTTTGATACACATGCACATTATAATGACATTCAGTTTAAAGACGATGCGGACGAAATGTTATCATCAATGCCCGAAAATAATGTCGGACTGATAATGGTACCTGCATCAAAGCTGTCGGAAACGGAGGATATTCTTGCACTGTGCAGAAAATATCCGTTTATGTATGCCGCTGTCGGAATACACCCGGAGGAAATAGACAGCGCGGACGAAAACTCAATAGAGCTTATAAAAAAATATGCCGCAGACAGCCGCGTAAAGGCGATAGGTGAAATAGGGCTGGATTATCATTACGGAAAGGACACAAAGGACAAACAAAAGCTGTGGCTCGGCTTGCAGACAGATGCGGCGCGTGAGCTTAAGCTTCCTGTCATTATCCATGACAGGGAGGCGCACGGCGACTGCATGGACGTGCTGCGCAAACACAAGGTGCGTGACTGCGGCGGAGTTTTCCATTGCTACAGCGGAAGCATCGAAACGGCGAGTGAGATACTTGACTGGGGAATGTATATTGCGTTCGGCGGTTCGCTCACATTCAAAAATGCACGTCAGCCGAGAGAGGTTGCAGAATATGTACCGCTTGACAGAATAGTTATCGAAACGGACAGCCCGTACCTTGCTCCCGTTCCGATGCGCGGAAAACGCAACAGCTCTTTGTATATTCATTATGTTGCGGAGCTGCTTGCGCAAATTAAGGGTGTGAGCGTTGAGGAAATAGAAAGAATTACCTTTGAAAACGGAAAAAAGCTTTTTAATATAAAATAATAAACCTATATATTTCTCCGAATATTTTTTTCATTAATGCAGAAAATACGTAAAAACGGATAAAAAATATATCGGAGGAAGAAATATGAATCAGAGATTAGGTATGCAGACAATTACCTTCGGAAAACCGCCCGTAATTCTGGAAACGGCAGCGATTGCCGGAGTAAAGGAGGGGCAGGGACCTATAGCCGAAAGCTTTGATGTGGTGCTTGATGATGATACGCTGGGAGAAAAATCGTGGGAAAAATCGGAGAGCAAGCTCCAGGAAAAAGCGGCGCTTACCGCACTGGACAAGGCGGGACTTGCACCGTCCGATATAAATTATGTGCTTGCGGGGGATTTGCTTAATCAGTGCGCCGGCGCACATTACGGTATGCGTGATTTGAAAATCCCGTTTCTCGGACTTTACGGAGCCTGCTCCACGATGTCGGAGAGCCTTTCCATAGGCAGTATGCTAGTGGGCGGCGATTATGCCGACTATGCAATGTGCGTCACGTCAAGTCATTTCTGCAGTGCGGAACGCCAATTCAGAAATCCGCTGGAATACGGCGGACAGCGTACTCCGTCGGCGCAATGGACGGTGACGGGTTCGGGCTGTGCCATACTTGCAAAAAACGGCACGGGTCCTAAAATTACTCATGTCACCACAGGTAAAATCGTAGATATGGGAATTAATGATGTAAATAATATGGGTGCGGCAATGGCACCTGCCGCCATAGATACGCTGTCGGCACATTTCAGCGATACGGGCTTCAAGCCGAATGACTATGATTTAATTCTTACGGGCGATTTGGGAATTATCGGTTCGGATATTCTTGAGGAGCTTATGCTTGACGAGGGATATGACATACGCGGTATACATGATGACTGCGGAAAAATAATTTATGATATAGAGGAGCAGGACGTTCATGCCGGAGGAAGCGGCTGCGGCTGCTGCGGAAGTGTGTTTTGCGGTCATATAATGCAGGAAATAAAGAACGGTAAATATGACCGTGTCCTGCTTATGGCAACAGGTGCACTCATGAATCCCATGACAGTTGAGCAGGGAGAAACAATACCGTCAATAGCACATGCGGTAACTATAGTCAGATGATTTGCGGCAGAATCGAGGTTTTATTATGGATTATTTAAAGGCTTTTATTATCGGAGGACTTATCTGCGTTATAGGTCAGATTTTGATTGACAAAACCAAGCTCACCCCGGCAAGAATACTTGTAACCTTTGTAACGGCAGGAGTATTTTTGCAGCTTGTAAATATTTACGAGCCGCTTGTAAAATTTGCCGGTGCGGGAGCAACGGTACCGCTGACGGGTTTCGGATATACTCTGTGCAAGGGAGTATATAAAGCGGTTTCGGAAAACGGAGTTATAGGTATTTTTACGGGCGGACTTACCGCGGCGGCAGGCGGCATCAGTGCGGCGATAGTGTTCGGATTTCTTGCCGCACTTATATTTAGGTCAAAATCAAGAAAATAAAAAAGGGGATGTTAAAAAACTCCGGAACGCAAGAAAAGAAGCAAAAACACATATCGCCGGTATTACAAATTCTGTAGTTCGGTTTGGATTAGGCAGAAAAATCAAAAAAACTTGATTTTTCATAAAATTGTTCCTTTTCTTGCTATCAACAAACTTCGCCGCTCGGCGTATACACATACGCCGTCGGGTATCCCAAAACTAAAGTTTTGGCTCAGTTTGTTAATTCCAAAGCTTTTTTCCTATCCCCTTGAAAAAGCTAAGGCTGTTTAAAAAAGTCAATTGACTTTTTAAACAGCCCCTT
>CAJKHT010000097.1 GCA_905199755.1 uncultured Eubacteriales bacterium
ACTGCCGTATACATTGAATTTTGTAAATTCCTCGCCCGATAAATGGTCTGACAGCTTTATCGGATAACCCGCAGCATCGGCATGCGGTATTGATTTTTGCTTTAACTCCCCCGAAATCAAATTACCTGCTTTTTCGGCAATTTCATTCTTTAACTCCTGCGTGATTTTTTTTGATGTGTTAAATCCCATGAAATCACCACCCCTTTACCGTTATACATATATTCCCTGCCGCTTCTGCTTTAATATACACCTTGCTTGAAATGGCATATGCAGAGCGATACCCGTTATATGCTCCGCCATCCGGAATCGTTAAATAATTCCCCACATTTTCACTCTGTGTAAACTCTCCCGTTGAATTGACAAATATGTTGCCCTCTGTGTTGTTGCATATATCAACGGCTGTTGATGTCTCATACGCAATACAATAAACATTTCCGGCTTCTGCCGAAACAGTCAATTCATTTTGTCCGTTAATTGTTAACATTCTGTTTGCCTCCTTATATTATTCTTTGATTAGATATTGCGTTTTCGGAATGCTGGTAGTCCAAATATCACTGTCACCTTTTGTAACATAGAACGTGTTACTTCCATTCTGGCTGTAAATAGTGGCTTTAACGTGAAATGTAAAAGTATCCTTTGTTGTCTTTTCTATATGGTCTTTGATTGAGAAAGAAGCATTGTAATTGAGAAGTCCGGTACCTGTGACACCATTGTTTGCTAATGCGCTCGCAGAAAGCGTAACTCCTGAAAACGTTATTGTTATATCTGCATGGGACCGATAATAATTGTCTGATTTTTTGGGAGTAAAGTTAAATGAAACCTCAATAGTCCTCGGATATCCGCCTATGCCGGAAATCACTACATCTTCATTAACAAGCGTATACCCCTCTCTAAATTCACCTGTCTTGTCTTCCCCGATATTGATTGATACATATTCATCGGTATTATCGCATATATTGGATTTCTCTATCATTTCCGCAAATTCTTTGAACATCTCTGTTTTACTTTGATTCGTGACCTTTCCAAGACCTATCTGAGCTGCAGTCACATTATGCGGATTATTCTTTTTTGAGACATGTTCAACAGCCTCAGACCACTTTGCAACGGTTGATGAATCTATATTATCTAGTATTGCTAAGTTTTTATGCGAATGATTTTTTCCGATGCCGTCTTTTATATTATCAATCATAGACTGATCTATCATATCCAGCTGTTTTTTATTCGTAAAGCCCACCTGTTCCGCCGTAACCTTATGAGGGTTTGAATGATTTTCGGTATGATTTCTTAAAGCTTGTATACTTGCCTGTGAAGTGTCCGAAACATCAATAATTAAATCCTGTGCATTTCCTATCGCCGTATATATGTCAATTTCCTGTGTGGTAATTACCGTACCGCTATAGCTTTTCAGAAAATCCGCATAAGCGCCGTAATTACAATATGCATACAGTATTTCCCCCTCATCGGGATCGGTTGCCATAATACCTATTTCACGCAGAAAATAATCCTCTGAAGCGGTCTCAATCTGAACAGTCAGTTTTGTTTTTCCGTCACCGATTATTTCATAAGATTTAATCGATGTGTCAACTGATATTTCGTTCTTTAATGCCGCAATGTCAAGCGCAGTTTCATCTTCCGACAAATACCCGGTACCGATTGCAATTCTGCTGATTTTTAAGCTTGCCTCGTCATGCTGTATTTTACCGTATAACTTTAAACCTTTTAATGTCAGGTTCATTACCCCGTTATTGTCCATAAATTAATAAAATCCCCTTTCCGAATCCGGCACTTGCCCGGCCGGGACAACCATTTTTTTATAAACCTTTACCGCTCTCATGGCAATATTTATATTATTTACCGCATCTCTTGAAAACTCTGCTTGTTCAAGCTTTGCACGTTTGGGCTTTATTTCCGAAATTTTATCAACAAAAAGCTCTGAACCATATTGTGTAATCGGTGAATTATGTGTAGACTTTACCTGTGTTTTAAAGAAATACGGCTGTCCTCCGTATTCATACCACTCAAGCACTTTTCCGTTACCAAACGCGGCTGACAGCAAGGTATTAACAGAGGAAGCTGTTCCGATTTGCCTGTTATTTACAAAAGCCGCGGCAATAATAGAACGTTTATGCTCAACCGACATATTGCTGTTATAAAAAGGACAGTCCAATTCTGCCGCCATTATATCAAGCATTACGGGGTTTGCCCCCTCAATATTTCCCCAAAACAATACCGCACTGAATCTGTCATAAAAATCTGCTGTCAAGCTTGCGATTGCCGCCGATAAAGCCTTTTTATCGGACGTTTTAAATGTAAAGGGCAGTAAATCAAGTATTGTCGTTTCACGTATTTTTTTCACACTTACTCCTCCTTTCGAATTATATTTACATTATCGGCTTTTATTGTTATGGTTCCGCCTTTATATCGAATGTACGAATCACTCGCAAACTGAATTTTGAAATCATTATTATCTGCCGTGATTTCGGTATTCCCTATCTTTTTGTAATAGCCTTTACATACCGTCGGAGGCTGATTATTGGAAAATAATTTACCCAAACATACACCGTTCCCGTATTCATCAAGTATTACGGCTACATATTCTCCAATTTCCGGAATGTTATATTCACAGTAAAGGAGCGGCAGCCAATCGGAAACGATATTGTCGTATTGAGGATACGTAACTTTTACACGTCCTCTTTGTTTATCTGTTGATGAAATAAATCCTGTGCAATATCCGTTCATGATTTCTCCGCTCCTTTTTTAAAATGCCTTACGGCGCTTCTCCTGTTCGTATTCTTCCATAAACTCCTTAAAATCGGCAAATGTCATTTTTACCGCCTCGCGTATTGTTTCACGGTCTCCGCTGCCGTTAACGGTTATATTGGGTGAAAAGACTATCTGGCTGCTGTTCTCATTTTTACCGCTGTTTTTATTATCACTGCCGCCTCTAAGCCATTCACGCACACTTTCTATAACCCGTGACAGCATTCCGTTTTCGGCATAGTCCGAAGCTTCCCCGGCAGTCAGCACCTGCTCACCGGCATGCAGCTCCGCAATATAACCGTCATACGGAACACGCGTCAATCCGTTTTTGTGAGAGCCGTTTATATATTTCCTGCTTTGTGATGCAGGATAAACATTTGCACCTTTAGGCAGTGCGGTTATAACGTTTCTGCCCTCATAATAAAATCTGCTGCCGCTGTATTCTATAACCTCACGCGGATCGGATACATTCTGGTCGTTAACCATGTAAACTCCGCCCGGTGCGTTTTTTATACCCTTTGCCACTTTCGGTACAGAACCGTTTGTAACAATATTTATCGTCACCGTCTTTGAGCTTGGCAATGAATTGATTGCGGATTTGATGCTGCTTGCCTTTGACTGTGCATTTCCCGATACGGAAATATCGGTATTATGCAAAGTCGGAATACTGCTTATCGCATTTTTAACCGATGTAGCCTTTCCCGATATACCGTCTGTTGCCTGCATATTGACATTAACAGACTGCGCGGCTGTTCCGGTAAAAATACTTTTTATTTTGCTGAAAATGCTCGTTTTAACGCTCTCAGCATTGATGTTTCCGGCATTAATATTAACATCTTGGGTAGCCTGCGCCGGCGGTGCGGTTGTTACCGCTCCGCTCGTTGCAGCATCTACACCCGATTGTATTCCCGATGTATCAACAGTCCCGGTATTTACATTCACGTCTTCCGTCACCTCGGCGGCATACGCTGTCGGACCGGCAAACAGATTATGTAATGCATTACCTACAAATGCAAAAAATCCTCCCGTTTTCACATTTCCCGGCTTTATATCCGCATCGGCTGATACTTCCGACGTATTATCCGCCCCCTCGGTAGCATTTTTTACCGCTTCATCAACGCTGTTTTCAAACTCGCTTGTGTCGGTATTTCCTGCTTCTACCTTCGTATCAACCTTAACATTATAGCCGTTGACACCTGTCGCGCCCTCCAGAATTGTCTGTGATAATTCTCCGCCGAGCGATTTCAGTTTATCAAGTATATCTGTGCGTCCTGCCTGAGCCAACTGATCACCGAGCAGACGCAGCCCCGCAACTTTATCTCCGCTTGCCGCTCCTACTACATTTGCATTATGCAAACCTTCAAGGAGTGACTGCGGTATTTCCGCTCCTGCCTGCTCCAGTGCCGATTTCAGCTGATAAGAATTATTGACCTCATCTGCCATTCCCGCATACATTTCCGAAATGGCTTTTCTTGATGTTTTATCAAGTCCGAAATCCTGCGATTGTACGATTCTCAGCATTGCTGTAGGATCGATTACACCGCTTGCATCTGTTCCCGATATGTCAATATCCTTGACAAAATCATTATAAAAGCTTTGTATCTGCGGCTTTGCCGTGTCAAATTCATTTTTATATGCGGAGGTAATACCGTCAACCGATATTTCAATACCTTTAACATGTGCGGTAAAGCGTTCGGTCTGGAAAGCACGTTCAATCTCCGCTTTAACCTTTTCTTTGTAATCATTAAGAGTTCCTGTAAAACCGTTATCCAATGCTTCCTGCGGAATTTTCGTTAAAAGGTTTACCGCTGCAATCTGCTCAATCTGTGCATCTTTGAGCGATGTTTCCTTATTGCTTATCCATTCGGATATTTGAGACTGAAGATTTTTAAAGCTTTCCGCATCAAGACTTGAAAAATCAAAGTCAAGCTTAAGCGCCTCAAGCTTTGCTTCCGCTTTTGCATTGGTAAGCTGCTGTGTAAGGTTTGCGATTTTCTGCTGCATTGCGGCAATTGTATCCGCTTCATCCGCCGTAAGCAATCCGTCCGAAAGCGCCTCCATTACATAGTTTGCCATTTCAGTACCGAGTGCGGTCAATTCTGCCGTTGAACCCTCGTAAATGCTGTTGATAATCGTTCCCATTTCTGCCTGCAGCGAAGGAGTACCCGCCAGCAATTCCAATGACAAGTTTAAGCTGTAGCGCTGCTGTTCCACTGCCGAAATTGCACTTTGAATAAATGTATCAACCTGAGTTCTGTAATCACCCATTTCTTTATCCGAAAGCTTCAGCCCGATACCCACTTTCCAGTTATATTTTTCAAGCGCTTCCGTTGCAGTGTTCATAGCACTTAGGGAATCTCCCACTTTTTCAAACTGCTGTGATATTTTATCCGCACGGCTGAGTGTTGAATTTGAGAAAAGACTTTCAACTACCTGTGAACATTCCTTTGCCGACAAAGATATATTTCCAAAGTGTTCATTCAGATTATTTGCAATTTTTTCCTTTTGCACTTTTTTATATATCATTACACCTGCCGCCACCGCTGCTATCGCGGCAACCGCCAATCCTGCCGGAGAAACTAAAGCCGTCAATGCCGCACGCATACTTCCCGATGCCGCAACAATTCCCGTAGCGCCCTTAGGTACTTTCTTCATTGCTCCGGTGAGAATTTTATAAGATGTTGACACTGCATTTGCGGCAGATACCGCTTTCCCGGTAAGAGCTACCGCCGCATAAGCGCTGCCTATTCCCGTAAGAATGGTTTTAATTCCGCTCCAATGAGATTTTATAAAGCCCGCACCCTTTGAAGATACATCTATAACCTTTTGTATCCCGTTTGACACTTTTTCGGTCATTTCCGGCATATAATCCGCAAACGATTTTATGGCGCTTGTTGCCTGCGGTGAAAATCTCTCCACCAAAGAAATTCTGAAATCATCCAATGCGGACTGCGCCACAAGTATCGCGGCATCAAGAGTATCAGTACGAACATCGTAAAAATCATCGAGAGCACCGTCACAGTTTTGAAATGCATCACGCAGTGAATATATTTCCCTTTTGCCGTCCGCCGCCGCATCCGTAAAGCCTGCCATTATTTTCGCCATGCTGTCAACATGAGACTTGCCGCCAATCATCTGATATGTAAGATTTCGCTGTTCGTCCGTCATGCCGGCAGTCTTATCGGAAATATCCTGAAACACATCAACTATCGACCGCGCCGCTCCGTTACTGTCATACATTGACACTCCGAGCTTTGCCATTGCCGCCGCCGAATCGCCGCTTTTTTTCTGCATATTGACAAGTATTGCGTTCAATGCTGTTCCGGCTTCACTGCCTTTTGTACCTCTGTTTGCAAGTACACCTAAAACCGCCGCTCCGTCCTCAATCGGTGCATGCAAATTTTTTAATACTCCGCCCACACCCAAGTATGCCTCCTGAAGCTGCATTGCTGTTTGATTGGATTTATTGTTCGCCGCCACGGAAACATCTAAATAATGATTGAGGTCATTTATTCCCAAGCCTAAGTTTGCCATACTGTCAGTTACGAGGTCTGACGTGGTCGCAAGGTCTGTTTCGGTTGCCGCCGAAAGCTTAAGCACCGGCATTAAAGCTGTTGTACTGTCATCTACGGACCACCCTGCCAATGCCATATAACCTAAAGCGTCTGCAGCTTCCTTTGCGGTTTTAACGGTAGCTTTTCCGGCATCACGCGCCGCCTTATCCAGTTTCTGATATTCTTCAGTGCCTGCCGCCACTCCTGCAATTGCCGCCGTGTTGTTTATGGAAGACTGATATTCTCTGTAGGTTTGTACGGAGTCTGCAACAAAATCTTTGATTTTTACAGCCGCAAACACGCCCGCAATGCCTGCCGCTATTTTCCCGGAAAAACTGTTTAAGCCTCCCAATTGACTCTGCGCATTATTGATTGCCGCCCCTAAAGAGCCGTCAATTTTTCCGCCGATTTTAATTGCAAGTTCAAGTTCCTTTCCCATATTATAAAAGTCCTCCCTTGCATTTACATATTACAGATACTTTGACATTCCTTTTCTCTGATTCACACCGTTTACAATGTAAGTTCCGTTAAGTTTGTCAATTTCAATATATTTTACCCCTTTCTCATTCTCGACTTTTATGTATGTAAGGGTAAGCTTTATTTTACTGTCCATGCCGTCGGAACGCTTTAAGGTTCCCAAATCAAGCTCCTTGCAAAATCCCTGTGCGGTTACTTTTAAACCGTTATACTTAAAGTCATGTGATGATGTGCTCAATTTCTGCGAGCAACCGCGAATAACTATTTTCGTTACCTTTGAAAGCGATATTGTATCTGCTGCTTCATCATCAAATACATTGAACGGTACTTCAAGCTCCATATTTTCCGTACGCATGCCCGGAACATCAATTTCACCCGCTGCCAAATCTGCGGTATACGTTTTACTTGTAATTGTGGGAAGCTTTACTTCACTGCCCGTACCGAGAAGCTTGTCCTTTCCGTTATATATTGAGAAATCCACAATTTGCGTAGGTATTAACATTATTCTCCGCCTCCTGTTATTGTATTAATAAGAGCATCAGTATCAAAACTGAATACATTTGTTATAGCCTCGCCCGGTATATTTGAGGCTATGCTCGTCCTGCAGGTCAGATGTCCCGCAAGTATGTCAGATTCCGTATTGTCCTCGGGATTGTATTCAATTGAACCGCCGATTATATATCCTGCCGCCGCATATGACGCAAGTCTTATATTTTCATCGGTAACACAGTCCTCAATAAACTTCGGATTCAATGCCTTATCAAGAGTACCGAAGTTATTATGAATAAAACTGTTCTCAATATAATTGATTGCAAGTCCTGCCATTATCCAGCGCTTTGCCGGATCGGTTTCCTGCGGATATATTGCAGTATTGTTTCCCCATATGTACCAGCCGTTACGTGAAATAACCGTTACAATACCCTCAGCATTCAATTCATTGCCGTCCTCGGTATCATAAAATACACTGCCGCCGCCCGTTATACACTCATCAATATCCACCTGTGTATTTGAAGGTGATGTGCAGGTTACTCCGCCGGTTTCTTTAGCCTTGTACATAATAATTGCCGCAATCAGTGCGGATAATGAAAATTCATGCCCGTCTTTCTTTATCCGTGGATAGCACATAATTACATTCTCATTAAATGTACGGCTTTTCTTTGCCGTAACTGCCGCCGCTCTGGTTGTATCGGTACTGCTGTCAAGGTCAAGCAGTGCATATGCCGTAAAGCAGCCGTTTATTTCCGTTGCCTGTCCCGATAATACGGCTCCTACGGTATCGTCATCTGTCCAGCCCGGTGCAAGCAGCAGGCAAGGGATTTTTCCCAGCTTGGGGTATATGGTTTTTATGACTTCACAGCCTGTCCGTTTTTCCGTAGCCGTATCATATGCGCCTATAATATCATCTGCCGTAACCTTTGAAGCATCAACCTTGTCATAAGCAACAGTTACACTTTCGCCTACTGTCTCGTCTGAAATGGTTATTACAAGCGAGCCGTCCACCCATTCGGTAATATATTTATCCTTTGCTATTTCCGAAGAACCGTTTTTCAATGAAAGCGATGATATAATAACCTCATCTTCAATTTTCACGGTTTTATTTGACACTGCCATTGTCTTGCTTTCAACCGAGATTTTATGCCTTGACGGATCAAGTACATTTATGAAAACAATCGGATCGGTTTTCAATACCTCAAAATTCATATACATTGACTGACAAAGAGTATACTTTTCAAAATTCTCTGAGTAACCGAGTTTTTTTCTGCATTCTTCAATATCACCGCATAAAATCGGTGTATTGACTGCCGCCCCGGGATTTTCCGCCATATATACCGGTGCAGTACCGATTACCACCTGCACCATATTGCTGACAGTCTCAGCCGGCATAGCGGTACTTGTCTTTTTTGTGTACATTCCATGTTTGTATGCCATATTTTACCTCCTGTTATTTATTAGTCTTTAATTCCGATGCATATTTTACGGACTGTCTGTAACATACCGCTTCATATGATCCCGTCACAGCCTTGCGTTTTAAAAATTCCGTATAATCATCTATCGGAATACATAAATCCCGGACAAACGGAACATTAAGTATTTCGGGGATTTTCCCCGTAAAGACTGTGTTTGCTTTCATTCCCGGAACACTTGCTCCGGCATAAATCATTTTGCCCGTACCGTCCGCCTCTTTTTTAAGGCTTTTCATTTTCGCAATTGCCTGCGATTCTTTGATTTTTTCGTTTTCGGCAGTTTTTGTCTCTGTATTTGCCGTTTCCGCCTCTTTCTTTTTTGCCATGCAATTATCTCCTTACAAAAATTTATTAATATCTTCATATGGCTTAATATCCACAATCCAATTTGTTGTAATGTTTCCTACAAAATAAGGTGT
>CAJKHT010000098.1 GCA_905199755.1 uncultured Eubacteriales bacterium
AACACATTGAATATTTTTTTTAATAAAAATGGTCCATATGTTTGACAACTGCAGATAGTACATATATAAAACTTTGAAATTTTGCTTGAAATTTCCGTGAATTTATAGTACAATGTAAAATGAATGTATTTTTAGAGGGGGCGTTGTTTTGGATAAGCTGAAAATAGCAAGAATAAATGAGCTTGCAAAGAAAGCGAAAACAGAGAAGCTTACGGAGGAAGAACTCAAAGAGCGTGATGCACTCAGAAAAGAATACCTTGCGGATATACGCAGAAACTTTAAGGCAACGCTTGATAACATAGAAATTACCGATTAAAAGCAAAGGAGTATAAGAGAAAATGTCACTGATGTTACCCGAAAACTATCATACCTGTCTTGACGGGCGCGAAACGGAAACTGCGATAAAATTTATTAAGGATACGTTTCAGCATGAAATAGTTGCTGCCCTGAATTTGCAGAGAATTTCAGCACCGCTATTTGTACGTCCCGAAACGGGAGTGAATGACAATCTGAACGGTGTTGAGCGTCCGGTTTCGTTTGATGCGCCGTGTATAGGCGGTGCGGTTTTGGAAATTGTCCATTCACTGGCAAAGTGGAAAAGAATGACACTTGCAAAATACGGTTTTAAGCCGGGCGAGGGATTATATACCGATATGAATGCAATAAGACGTGATGAAGAAGTTGATAATCTGCATTCAATGTATGTTGACCAGTGGGACTGGGAGGCTGTAATCAATAAAGAGGACAGAACAATTGATACGTTAAAGCATTACGTAACGCTGATTTATAAGGCGATGAAATCAACAATGGCGCGTGTGCATCAGAAATATCCAAAGCTTGAGTCGCATTTTGCCGATGAAATAACATTTATAACCACTCAGGAGCTGGAGGATATGTACCCGGACGATGAACCGAAGGTAAGGGAGGACAAGCTTCTTCGTGAAAAGAAAGCCGTATTCCTTATGCAGATAGGCAAGGAGCTGAAGTCGGGCAAAAAGCATGACGGCAGAGCACCGGACTATGATGACTGGGAGCTTAACGGTGATATTCTGGTATATTATCCAGAGCTTGATATAAGCTATGAGCTGTCAAGCATGGGAATAAGAGTAGATGAAAAATCACTTCTGGAGCAGATTGAAAAGGCAGGCTGCCCCGAAAGACTGGAAATGGATTTCCATAAAAAGCTTCTTAATCATGAACTGCCGTATACAATAGGCGGCGGCATCGGACAGTCAAGACTGTGTATGTATATGCTCAATAAAGCGCATATAGGTGAGGTGCAGGCTTCGGTATGGCCGGAGGATATGATAAAGAAGTGCGCCGAAAAGGGTATAAATCTTATATAAGGCTTGAAAGGAATTTTATTCAGATGAAAACAGTTATAAAAAATATTTTTCGAAATACCGAAGAATACGGCGGAAAAGAAATTACCGTTTCCGGTTGGGTAAGAACAATAAGAGTGTCAAAAAACTTCGGATTTATCGAAATTAATGACGGCAGCTTCTTTAAAAGTCTGCAAATAGTTATAGAGCAGGACAGACTCGGCAATTTTGCGGAAATTTCAAAGCTTAATGTCGGTGCGGCAATTACGGTCACGGGTATACTGGAGCTTACACCGCAGGCAAAGCAGCCGTTTGAGCTGAAAGCCGAAACGGCGGTAATCGACGGTGCATCGACACCGGACTATCCGCTGCAGAAAAAGCGCCACAGCTTTGAATATTTAAGAACCATAGCACATTTAAGACCGCGTACAAATACATTTGCGGCGGTATTCCGCGTAAGGTCTATGATTGCGTATGCGATACATCAGTTTTTTCAGGAACGCGGCTTTGTTTATGTGCATACTCCCATAATTACGGGAAGCGACTGCGAGGGTGCGGGTGAAATGTTCCAGATTACAACGCTCGATATGAACAATCCTCCGCGAAATGAGGACGGCAGCGTTGATTATTCAAAGGATTTCTTCGGAAAGGAAACAAATCTGACGGTAAGCGGTCAGTTGAATGTGGAAACATATTGTATGGCATTCAGAAACGTTTATACTTTCGGACCTACATTCCGTGCCGAAAATTCCAATACAACACGCCATGCGGCGGAATTTTGGATGATTGAGCCGGAAATTGCGTTTGCGGATTTGCAGGACGATATGGCACTGGCGGAGGACATGCTTAAGTATATTATAAATTACTGTCTTGAAAACGCGCCGGAGGAAATGGAATTTTTCAATAATTTCATAGACAAAGGTCTGCTCGAAAGACTGCACAACGTTGTTGACAACGACTTTGCGCATGTGACATATACGGAAGCGATTGAGCTGCTTAAAAAGAATAAGGATAAATTCAGCTATCCCGTTGAATGGGGCTGCGATTTGCAGACGGAGCATGAAAGATACCTGACGGAGGAGCTGTTTAAGCGCCCTGTTATGGTAACAGATTATCCGAAAGAAATAAAGGCATTTTATATGAAGCTGAATCCGGACGGCAAGACTGTTGCGGCGGTTGACGTTCTCGTGCCGGGAATAGGTGAGATTATCGGCGGCAGCCAGCGCGAAGAAAATTATGATGTACTTGTATCGAGAATGAAAGAACTCGGTCTTAAAGAAGAGGACTATTCATGGTATCTCGATTTGAGAAAATTCGGTACAAATAAACATGCAGGCTTCGGACTGGGCTTTGAAAGAGCGGTTATGTATATAACAGGCATGCAGAATATACGTGACGTACTGCCGTTCCCGAGAACGGTAGGTACTGCCGAATTCTGATTTACGGTTAATAAAAGACGGCAAATGAAAGATTTTGCCGCTCTTTTAATATTGAGAATTATGCGGAGGAATTTATATGATGAGCTTAGTGTATGTGCTGATAATGGGAGCGGTTCTGGTTGTCAGCTTTAAAATAAATGTTATTTTGGGTATTGTGCTTTCGGTTGCGATGCTGGCATATCTGGCATACAGCCGTCTGCCGGATTTTTATGTTATAAAGGCGAGAAAAGCGTATGCGGACGGAAAATTCTCACAGGCTAAAAGTCTGTATAAAAAGGCGGTAGATACGGGACGGAGCAAGCCCGCATCAAGAATCGAATATTCGGATACGCTTATGCGAACGGGAAATTATGAAGATGCGGAACAGGTTTTAAACAATCTTTTAAGATATAAATTAAAACCCGAAATTTCAAATGTGGCAAAGCTTCGCCGATGCATGGCATATTTTAAGCAGAACAATTTTAAAGAGGCATATGATGATGCTGTTGAAATATATAATGAGGGGTATAAGAATACATATCTTTACGGACTTCTCGGATATTTTAAAATCTGCAGGTCAAAGACTGATGATGATACTCTTAATTTCTGTATGGAAGCGTATGATTATAACAGCGATGACAGAGATATAACGGATAACCTTGCATTGTGCCGCTATTACAGAGGTGAATACGATGAAGCAAAAAAGCTTTCGGATAAGATTATGGAGGGCAATCCGCAGTTTGTTGAGGCGTATTACCACGGTGCGCTTATAGAATATGCTCTCGGGAATTATAAAAAAGCATTGGAATATCTTAATAAAACTCCCGGCTGCCGCTGGTCTGCGATGACAACCGTAACAAAGGACGAGGTGCGCGAGCTTAAGGAAAAAGCCGAAAGAAGGACAGGTGCATAATAATGGCAAAAACACCTTTGGCAGACAGAATACGTCCCCAAAGCATAGATGAAGTTGTGGGACAAAAGCATCTTCTGGGTGAGGGTAAGCTTTTACGGAATATAATAAGCAAAAATGAAATACCGAATATGATTTTCTACGGTCCGAGCGGTGTGGGAAAAACCACTGTTGCCAATATTATTGCGGAAAAAACGGGAAAAACACTGCGCCGTCTTAATGCAACGACTGCGTCCGTATCGGATATACGCGACATAGTGCAGACCTTGGACACGTTTCTTGCGCCCGAGGGTGTTCTGCTGTATCTTGACGAAATCCAGCATTTCAATAAAAAACAGCAGCAGTCGCTTCTGGAGTTTATGGAGAACGGCAAGATAACGCTTATTGCAAGCACTACCGAAAATCCTTATTTTTACGTTTACAATGCGGTGCTGTCGAGAAGTGTTGTGTTTGAATTTAAGCCTGTAAGTGCGGACGATATATATGATGCACTTGTGCGTGCGGCGAAGATTCTTGAAAATGACGAATATAAAAGCTATAACGTAACGGTAGATAATGATGCGCTGGTACACATAGCAAACAGTGCCGGAGGAGATGTAAGAAAAGCACTCAACTCGCTGGAGGTGGCATTTTTTGCCGCAGTTCCCGACAGTGAAAGCAATGTGAAAATAACGCTTGATACGGCAGTGCAGGCGACACAGAAAAAAGCCATGCGCTATGATAAGGACGGGGACAGCCATTATGATATACTGAGTGCGTTTCAGAAATCGGTCAGAGGCTCCGATCCCGATGCGGCAATACATTATCTGGCGCGGCTTATAAGTGCGGACGATTTGCCGAGTATCTGCCGACGGCTGCTTGTCATGAGCTCGGAGGATATAGGTCTTGCATATCCGCAGGCGGTTACAATAGTAAAGTCATGCGTTGATGCGGCATTGCAGCTGGGATTCCCGGAGGCGAGAATACCGCTTGCACAGGCTGTTATACTGCTTGCAACGGCGCCGAAGTCAAATTCGGCAATATGCGCGGTAGATGCGGCGCTGCATGATATTGAAACAAAGGATACGGGCGATGTGCCGGAGCATTTAAAGGATTCGCATTATTCGGGTTCAAAGGCTCTCGGTCACGGACTGGAGTATAAATATCCGCACAGTTTTCCTAATCATTACACACCTCAGCAGTATCTGCCGGATAATATAAAAAATACTAAATATTACGAATACGGGGATAATAAAACCGAGCAGGCGGCAAAACAGTACTGGTCGAAAATAAAGCATACCGATTGAAAAATCGGCGGAACGGAGAATTTTTATGAAAGACGGATTTATAAAAGCAGCATGCGCAACACCCGATATATGTGTTGCGGACGTGGAGTATAATACCGAAAGTATAATAAAATGCATTGAAGAAGCGCAGCAGAACGGAGCAAAAATCATTGTGCTGCCGGAGCTGTGCGTAACCGCATATACATGCTCGGATTTGTTTATGCAAAGCTCGCTTATAAAAGCTGCCGAAAAAGCGGTGGGGGTTATTGCGGAGCATACCGGGAACGTCATAGCGGCTGTCGGAATACCTGTTGTGTATAAAAACAGTCTCTATAACTGTGCGGCGGTGCTTAATGCAGGACATATTATTGCCGTTATTCCGAAAACCTTTATCCCGAATTATAATGAGTTTTATGAGGCACGTCATTTCGCTCCCGGGTTGAGAGCGGCGGCAGATATAAAGCTCGGGAACGATACTGTTCCGTTTGGTACGGATATTTTTATAAAATCGGAGGAAATGCCGTCGCTTTGCATGGCATTTGAAATATGCGAGGATTTATGGACAGTCGCGCCGCCGTCGGGCAGACATGCGTTAAACGGAGCAAATGTAATTGCAAATCTGTCATGCTCCAATGAGCTTATCGCAAAGGACGAATACAGAGAAATGCTTGTAAAGAGTCAGTCCGCACGGCTTTACTGCGCATATCTTTACGCAGATGCGGGCTATGGGGAATCGACCACGGATTTGGTGTTTGCAGGTGACAACATAATTGCGGAAAATGGTGTAATTCTTGCACGCAGCGAGAGATTTACCAATTCTTTGGTATATTCCGAATTGGATTTGGAAAAGCTTAATGGTGAGAGAATAAAAACCACCACCTACGAAAACGGAAACGATACCTATACCGAGGTGTATGCAAAGCTCGACAGGGAAGAAACAAAGCTGACGCGATTTGTTGCAAAAAAGCCGTTTGTTCCGTCCGATGAAGAAAAGCGGAAAAAAAGAAGCGAGGAAATTCTCACAATACAGTCAATGGGACTGAAGAAAAGGCTTGAACATACACATGCAAAAATAGCGGTAATCGGTATAAGCGGAGGCTTGGATTCAACGCTTGCCCTGCTTGTTTCCGTACGTGCGTTTGACAGTTTAAAAAAAGAACGTAGCGATATTATTGCCGTTACAATGCCCTGCTTCGGAACTACGGACAGAACCTACAGCAATGCGGTGAATTTTGCAAATTCGCTCGGTGTAACTCTGCGTGAAATAAATATCCGCAATGCGGTGAACGGACATTTTAAGGATATAGGTCATAATCCCGAAAATTATGATGTCACGTATGAAAATTCGCAGGCACGCGAAAGAACTCAGATTCTTATGGATATTGCCAATCAGACGGGCGGTATGGTCATAGGAACGGGGGATTTGTCGGAGCTTGCGCTCGGCTGGGCGACATATAACGGAGATCACATGTCTATGTATGCGGTAAATGCCGGAATACCGAAAACGCTTATACGCTATCTTGTCGACTATGAGGCAAGACGCACAGACAATGAAATTCTTGAAAAAACGCTCAGGGATATACTCGATACTCCCGTAAGTCCCGAACTTCTGCCGCCGAAAGACGGAAAAATATCTCAGAAAACGGAGCATATTGTCGGTCCGTATGAGCTGCATGACTTCTTTTTATATCACCTTATGCGCTCGGGCTTTTCACCGTCCAAAATACTGAGACTGGCGGAATATGCGTTTGACGGTGAGTATGACCGTGAATTTATTTTGACCTGGCTCAAGGTATTTTACAGAAGATTTTTCGCCCAGCAGTTTAAGCGCTCGTGTCTGCCCGATGGTCCTAAGGTGGGAAGTGTGGCTCTCTCGCCGAGGGGTGACTGGCGCATGCCGTCGGACGCCTGTGTAAAGCTGTGGATGAGCGAGCTTGAAGATATGTAAGCCAGACTGCATTTAAAGAACGCTCTTTTGCGGAAAGGAGCGTTCTTTTATATGTCAAAAGGAAAACTGTATCTCATAGGCTCTGCTTTTTTGTACGGGATTGCGCCGATGCTGGCAAAGGTTACTTATACCGGCGGCGCAAACGGAATTACGCTGACATTTTTGAGAGCGGTTATATCAATACCGCTTTTGTATGCCATAATGAAAGCGGATAAAAAATCACTTAAACTGACAAAACAGGAGCTGAAAGGTGTTATTCTTCTGGGGGTATTCGGTGCGGCGGCACCGATTTTGCTGCTGTACCTGTCATATAATTTTATATCGACGGGACTTGCAACAACACTGCATTTTGTATATCCGCTTATAATAGTGCTTGTATCTGCGCTGCTGTATCATGAAAAGCTGTCGAAATTCAAGCTTGTTGCGTCGGTTCTTGTGACTTTGGGGATTTTCTTTTTTGCCGATATTGAATCCGCGTCCGATAATATAGGAATTATACTTGCATTGCTGTCGGGTGTATTTTACAGCTTTTATGTCATATATATAGACCATTCGGGACTGGACGGCATGGATTATATAAAGCTTACATTTTATGTGATGCTTATTATGAGCATTGTGACATTTTTGTTCGGAACAATTTCGGGCAGCCTGTCTTTTGATATGACAGGTCAGGCATGGTCGTTTGCGGCGGTAATTTCGCTGATTGTGACGCTTGGCGCGATGCCGCTTTTTCAGCTTGGAGTACGTTATGAGGGTGCATCAACGGCAGGAATTATGTCAACCTTTGAGCCGATAACGAGTGTGATTATGGGTGCGGCTTTTTTGGGCGAATTTATCGGAATATCGCAGATTTTCGGGGTGGCAATGATTGTTGCCGGGATAGTAATGGCGCAAAGAAAGTGAACGGAGGGATTTTGTGAAATACGGATTGGTTTTTGCGGGCGGCGGCGCAAGGGGTGCATATCACGTGGGAGTGATGCATGCGCTTAATGAGATGAATATTGAAATTTCAGCTGTGTGCGGTACATCTATTGGAGCAATAAACGGTGCGCTTTTCGTTCAGAACGGAGGGGAAAATGCACGTGAATTATGGGAGGACGTAACGCTTAACGATATTGTAAAGCTGCCTGAGGGAATGGGGAATAATCTTTTAAGTCTTTCCAATCTGACCGAAATTATAGGCAGTCTGAAAAACGGCGGCTTTGATGCCGTACCTCTTGAAAAAATGCTGAGAAAATATATTGATGAGGATAAGATACGTAAATCCGAAATGGATTTCGGACTTGTTTCGGTGTCGCTTACAAATAAGAAAACAGTGAGGCTTTTTAAAAATGATATTCCGAAGGGAAAGCTGCCCGAGTATCTTGCAGCCGGTTCGGCATTGCCGGTGTTCAAAAACAAGGAAATAGACGGCGAACGGTTTATGGACGGCGGAATTTCGGATAATATGCCTGTCGATATGCTTGCGGATAAAGGCATAAAGGATATTATAACAGTGGATATTCACGGTGTGGGAATAAAACAGGACGTTTGTACGGCAGGGACGAATATTATAGAGATAGTGTGTGAAAGCCCCATTGTCGGAACTATGGAATTTGACAGGCAGGGAATTTCGGACACTATAGATATGGGATATTATGACACAAAAAAGGTTTTCGGATATTTTTCGGGCAGCAGGTATTATTTTGAGACGCGGCAGTATAATAATCTGAAACGTCAGTACGGAATAAAGCTTATTGAGGGGCTGGAACAGGCGGCGGAGATTTTCGGCGTAAAACGATTTAAACTGTATGATTTTAAAGAGTTTGCACGCGAAACCGTGGATCGTTACAGAAGCTTCAGTGAAAAGAATATGCTTGAGGCACTGCGCAGTGAGGCGGCAGGCGCGGCGGTTATACATATGATAAATCTGCTGAAGGACGGGAAAAACGAATTTATACGAAAAAAACTGGATATTTTCGGCAAATATTACAATGCCGCAGGCTCGCTGATGTATTTTGAACGTATTTTTTGAGAGAAAAATGCATATTTTTGCTTTTTGTGGATTTTAACGGCTATTTTTTTTATCAAAAGACTTGCATTTTATATAAAAATAATGTAAAATATATTCATATGAGTATAAACTACAGAGGAAGAAATGAATGATGGTAACTGAAGGAGATATCAAATACGGCGATAGATGTGAATGTGTTGAAAGTGTACGAGCGGATTTGGCATTATAGC
>CAJKHT010000099.1 GCA_905199755.1 uncultured Eubacteriales bacterium
GTTTACCATATCAGTTTTTTTACTGTACCGTCCTCTATCCGCAATGTTCATTTTCTGCTTCAATTCCGCATTTGTAAGCTTTGATAATTCGGCTTTGATGTCCGCTTCATTACTGCATATTGAATTCACAGCGGATTTTACATCTTCAAGGCTTACGTTTTCACCGCGCGAAAGCATTTTCAATACATTTTCAGGTGAAACATCTGCATTTTTTTTCGATTTCTGCATAGAATTATTATTGACAATAGATTTATTTTGTGATAAACTATTATCAATAGAGGATACATTCTCAGTATTACCGAGCATCACATTTTCCGATGTCAGGTCACTGCTGTGAGTATCTTCTTTTTTTTCATATAGCACAGACATCTCTTGCTTGTTTTTCAAGTTTTCCGCATAGTTATCTTTTGCGCTGAATAAGGTTATTACAAGATTGTAATTTCCCTTATAATTGGTGTCCTGAACTCCCTCAACATTTTTATATACACCAAGCTCGATAGAAATAATTGATTTGCTACTTTTGCCGATAGCGAAGTCTGAAATAATGTTTATTCTGCCGTTTTTATTGTTTTTCAAAATATAGGCAGGGTCTGATAGCACATCAATCAATTTTTTGGTATTTGAAGCCCCGAGGTTGTGATAGTGTCCTTTCAGCTCACCGTTTTCACGAACTGCAAGGTACAGCGTTTCAAAACTAATAATCATCGGCAGGTCTGCGATATCAGCTTTTTTTACGATGATATCCGGAGTATGTTTTGAAATATAGTAATGTTTACCCTTTTTGCCGCCAACAGCACCGTCATTTTCAACTTCATCGACTATATCATTGAACATTTTAGTTTCAATTTCGGGTGTTTCAATAACATCTTTAGCAGATTTATTTACATGAGCTTTGAGGTTTTTATCACTTGCAAACGGTGTTGTACTTCCGTCTGCATCATGTCCGACAATAGGTGTATTATCATTTAATATCTGATTATTCTTTTTGGCAGTTGCATTATCCGTTTCAATTTTACCCTTTTCAGCAATATAGCTTTCATTCGGGGGAATTTTTGTGCCGTCAAAAGCAGTATAACCGTCCGACAGCAAATCGTCCATTACAAGCTCAATACGCTTTGCAAGAGCAATATTTTCCTGCCCGTTATCATTTTTTATACGTTTTAAAGCATCGGCGATTTTATCATAGCTTGCTCCGGTCATATCTTTTATACGTTCTACAGCTTCGCTTGTTTTGCGTGTTGTTCCCGTATATCCCGTAATACTTCCGTCCTCTGCAAATATGGGTGTTCTCTCGCCTTTTACAGTGCTGTTTATATCTCCCAGTATTTCATTTGCTATGCCGGAATAATATTTCTTTAACTGCGGATATGTATACTGAAAAGCGTTAACATCACGTGAGCCGACACTGTCAAATGTTCTGTCGCTGATATTTTCACCGCCGCCGCGCTCTTTCTTTATGGCATCGGAAATCACTTTTGTTACCGCTTCGCCGTTGTCTTTGAAAAATGTATGTTCTTTCGTTCCTATATCTCCCGTATTTTTATAATTTTCAACGAGCTTGTCAGCAAGCCCCGAAAATCCAGTGCCGCCATATTCTTTTTCAAACAAACCGACAGAATTTTCTTTAAACTGCTGATGTAAAGTATTTTCCACAGCATTTAAAACACTGCCGTTGTCCTTGTCCGCTGCCGGGGCATTATCTTTGTTTGCAACAGCATTATTTGACTTTGTTTCCTGCGGTTTTACGGTGTTTAATTCGTATCTGTTTCCTCGCTGCGGCTTAACTTCACCGCTAAGAGACATTTTAAACAGCGCCGTATTTACATCATTTACGCTTGCACCGATATTACGTGTAATTTCATCAACATGGTTTACACCGTTTCCCAGCTGCTCTCTTATGCGTGTTTCAAGCTCTGAGGTATTAACCGCCGATTTCTGTATAGGTGCAGCTGCTGCCGCGCGTTCGGCTTCTTCCTGCCTGTTTTTGAAAGCCGCTTCTAATTTACTGTTAACGGAAGGTCTTACAATCGGTTTTTCAAGTGTGGACATCACTCCCGTGCTATCATCTGCTATAGAGTTTTCACGTGTTCGGGAAAGGTCTAATCCCGCGTTTGATATATTCTTTGAAATATCTTCGGGTGTTTCTTTCGTGACCGTAATATCATTGTTTGTCACTGTCGGCGGTTGTTCGCTCTGCATAGTTCTGACAGGTGCAACAACAGGTGTTTCTTCAACCGTGGGGTTATTATAATTTGTGACCGTTTGAGGTTTGTCGGAAAATAATTCCGTTTCTGCATTTGCCGCATCTCTGTATTTTACATTAACAGCGGATGGTTTTTCGGCTGCCGGCTGTTCTTCGCCCACCTCACGTTCAAGGATTTTATAACTTCCGTTATCCTTTATAACCCTTAAAGCTTTTCCGTAATCGTTTAACATTTTTAAGGTTTTTCTTAATTCTCTCTGTTCTTTTTCAGCTCCGACAAAATTGCCTGAATTGATAATATTCTGCATAACTTCAACACGCTGTTTGAATGCATCTTCAAGTACAGAATATTCTTTTGAAGAAACATTGCCCGACCGTTTCAGCTCCGACATAGTATTAATACATTCTTCCATTTCGGTGGTGGTATTTTTCAGACGGATTTTATTTTGAGCAGATAAATTTGTATATTCACTTGCTGTGTGAAGCAATGAAAATCCCATAGCAATCAACATCTGTTTCGCCATACCTTTTGCCGCTTCTTTCGGTGTGGTGTATTCGTTAATGCCGAAAGCTCTTTTCGCCGATTCGCTTGTTAATGCTGATGTCGTTGCAAAGGCTCCGCCGGATGCCAGATTTACCAAAGCACGTGAATAAAAATATTCTTTCAAACCGTAGTTTTTGTATAATGCATCAACAAAGCTCTTTGCCTGTGATAAGTCTGATAAGCTGTTTTTATCAAGCGTTCTGCCCATGTTATTTAAAAGCTTCTTGGCTATTGCCTTTTCGGAAAATACGTTTGCAAGTCTGCCGAGCTTTGCGCCGACATATGAAGATGCACCGCCGCCGACAATTCCGCCTGCCGCACTTGCCGCACCGGATTTCACCGCGGTTGAAATATCCCCGGTGTTTATAGCTGTTCTTAAGAAATTATCAATACCGAATACCGCACCGCTTTCAGCTGCTTTTTTCGCAGCATACGAAATTGTTTTTTGCATTGCCGGAGTAAGATTTCTAAATGCGTTTGAGGTTTGTAAACCTGTATCTACCCATTTTCCTGCCTTTAAAGCTGCGCCTGCGCCTTTTACTACACCACCGAGAAGAGCAAATGAAGCAATACCGCCCGCAATATCTCCCGCAGCTGTTGCAGCTCCGTAGTTGCTTTTCATAACATCGCTTGATTTCACTAATTTACTTTTGTCTAACCCTGTTTTTTTGAAGTGTTCTTCATCTGTCTTATCCGAATAATAATTTGTCAAGCCAAATGTACCGGCGTTTGCAAATGCCCACAATGCTGCACTTGCATTACCCGTCACTTTATTTTCAAGTATATTTTTGGTCTCCGTAAAAGCCTTTTTTCGGGAATTATTTTCCGCTACGGCTTTCAAGGCTTCGTATTCTTCTTTGGTGTTTTCATCATCCAAGCCTTTCATGGCAAGTTTTTTGCTGTTTTCGTCCAAAGCCTTTATACGCTGACCGCCCGTAAATTTATTTATTATGTTTTTCATGCCGTCCGTATTAAGCCATGCAGCCAAAGCATTTTTTGCAGCGGCACGGTTTAATTCAGCGCCTTTTTTTCCGCCCATATCATACGGCAGTTCCCCGTCAGATATACCCTTTTGTAATTTCCATTGTGAAAAATCATCATTATTAAAATTATTGACATCAATACCGTATTTATCATATATAGCCTGTTGTTTTTCTGCCGCTTTTATCTGTTCGTTTTGAGGCTGGGCAGTGTTTTCCTGCCCTGTCTGAGCCGTTTCATCAGCATTACTGTTCCTTGTAACCTTTATATCCGGGAATTTGTTTCTGTCCTGCATGCTTTGCCCGAAAACATTTATCGGTGTTCCGTCTGCCGTAGCTGACGGGATATTATTTTCATCATTTTTCGCATACACACTGTATTCGGCTAAATCCGCTTCAAGCTTCTTCCGTTCCTTTTCCTCCTGCTGCTTCTGCTTCAAAATCTCATTAATAAGACTTTGTGTATATTTTCTGCGTTCTTCGGAACGGCTGTCCATTTCGTTCAAAACTTCCTGTGCTGCGCTGCTTATACCATGCTTTGCAGATACTGCGTCATAGCCCGGCAGGCTTGTCCTTTGGGGTGCGAGTGCCTGCGGCATTGCCGCAGACACTCCTCTCGAAATTTTTGTTATTCTGTTCGCCATATTAAAACCTCCATGTTTGCGCTTATTAAACGCTTAAAGCCTTACGCAATGCATTTTTGTTATCTGCTGAAATGCTATCAACATTTGTTATTGCTGCCAGCACTTTATATTTGCTATCATCGGATACAACATATTTTCCGTTTGCATCGGTGGATATACCTTTTCCGTATACACCGTTAAAAAATTTCACAAAATCGTCAACCGTAAGCGTTGTTGAAGAATTGCCCGTATTTGATGTTTGAGTCGCAAGCTGTGTTTCAAGCAGCTTTTGCTGTGCATTACGTTCTTTTTCGCTTTCAGCAGCCTGAGCGGCAAGGCTTGTTTCAAGCTGTTTTTGACCTCCGGCAATTGTAGCGTTGTTCATAGCTGCTTGCGCGTTGGCAGTATCTTTGTTCAGTGCAAGATTTGTAGCATTTGTACCGTCACTTATAGCAAGTGAAGTATCATTATTCATCTTGGTAATATCACGTTCAAGTCTGCCGCTTTCATCAAACTGGCGCGCATTTTCCGTTTTCGGCAGATTATATACATAATCTCCGTCATCATAGCCTGAATATCTGCCGTCACTGTTATATTTTGAACCGAGCTTTATTCCTCTTGCCTGTGCCGCATAATTAATCGCGTTCTGTAAATTCTTGCGTTCGTTCTCGTCAAGCTTTTCATCTTTGAGCTTTTCACGTGCATCGTTCATAATAGCCTTATAGTCCAAATTCTCATTTTTCAGAGTTCCGTCAGCGTTTAAGTACGGATTTTCCGCGTAAGTATATTCCGGCATAACATTTCCCGTTGTATTCATAACAGATACATCACGGTTTACTTTATTGTTCTTTTCCGTTTCGCTTGCATTGAACAGTTTTTCCACATCAACCCCCATATTCGCCAAAACCTCTCGCGCATGTGTCAGCTTCTGATTCTGTGCTTCAAGAGCTTTTTCCTGTCCCGCAGCAACCATTGCCAGCTGATTGCGCATAGCGTTTGCCGCGGAAAAGCTGTCGATATTTCCGCCGTTTGAAGCTGCCGCAGATGCCGCCGCTCCCTGTCCTGCACGATAGCCCGAAAGGTCATATTTTCCGAGTATTGATTTTCCTACCTCATTTGTGAACGGATTTTCCTCCTTTAAATTTTGGTAGTCATCATAATACCCCATAAGCTTCTGCCATGACTGCTGTGCAAGCTGTTCTTTCGGTGTGGTTATTCCTGCACGGTCAACGTAATCCTTAAAAGCACTGTCGAGCGTACCGGCATCATAGTATGATACTCCGTCAACATTCGCCTTTGCTTTTCCCATGCTCTTTCCGCCCAAATACACTTCGCCCGTTTTATCGTCATATCTGAGCTGATTGTCAATGTCACGGTTCGACAACCCCATTTTATTACCCAAACTGTATAAATAACTTCTTGTGGGGGTAAGTCCCTGAATGGTGTAATAGCTGTTAAGGTATTTGTTCGCATCGTTATAGCCCATTTTTTCAAGGTTTCCGGCAAGCACCTCATCGCCGTTTTTACGCATAAGAGCATATAACCCCTGTCCCTGTGCGGAAACGGCTTTTGCTCCCTCCGTATCTCCTGCGGCGGTAAGATTGTCCCATTTCTTTTTAAGTGCCGCAAGCTGTGCGGTAGCTTGTTTTGAGTTGTAATCGCTGCCGTCACCGTAATATGTGCTCAGAAAATTCTTTGAATTGTTGAAATCATTGTTTTCAAGATAATCGGCAACTGCACTGTCACCGTTTTTGCGTAATTCATCATAATACGGCTGTGCGGCTTTGGCATAGCCTTTCCCCGTGGTTTCATACTGTCTGAGCTTCTGCACATTGCCGTTGGGGCTTGCAATGCTGCTCTGCTCTTTGTTTGCGTTCGGATTTTTACCCACCGCATTATCAAGAGTGTTTTGTACACTGTTTCTGTACGGACTTGCCGCTTTATTGTTCTGCTGCCACAAATCCTTATAATGTAAAATATTATATGATGCTGTCCTCGACATTTAAAATCATCCTCCCTTAATATCTTCTTGCTTCAAGAAAATCATTCCTGTAATCAACATTTGTAATTGAAACACCTTTACCGGGATTTGAGGCAGTATTTTTGCTGCCGCCGGAAGAGTGTATCATTTGTCCGTTGCCGATGTATATACCGATGTGACTTGCGTCCCCGTTCTTTCCGTAGAAAACCAAATCGCCCGGCTGCATATCCGATTTTGCAACAGATGTACCGTGGTGTCTGTAGCCCTCTGCGGTCTCTCTGCCCACATCATACCCCGAGTCTCTTAATGCATTGTACACAAAGCCGCTGCAATCCATGCCGCCCTCTGCCATGCTTTCACCGCCCCATACATAAGGAGTACCCTTGTATTTTTCTGCATTTGCAACAATATTACTGCCGTTGCCCGATGATTTTACACTTGACTTTCCCGAGCCGCCCGGTGCGGCATCTGATAATGACACACCGCCCGAACCACTCGAATAATCGGACGTATCGGAGTAATCGGAAGTATCGAGCATAGCTGACGCACTTCTGTTTCCGAACAGAGTATTTTGCAATGATGCAGGCATAACGGTGAAATAACGGTTAATGCCGCCGTTTGCATTGTAGCCTTTACCGGATGTGCTTTGCCTGTTAAGAAACGTATTCATAATATTTTGTGCTCTGCTTGTTCTCTGCGATGCGGAATTGTCCGCGGCGGTATAAGCAGGTGATGCGGCAGTGCTGAACTCCCCTGCACCTTTTGCGGTATTATAAAGCTTGTTCATTATACTATCCACATCAGGTGCCCATGTTGAGGATATTGAACCGTCATTGTTATATGCATATCCCATTCCTTTCGGGTTTGAGCCTGTCCCTGCGCTGTTTATGGACTTTGCACCGTAGCCGTTATAATAATCTTTCATATATTCCTCTGCAAACTGCTGAGCGCCCTGCGCCATTTGCGAATAACGGTGTGCATTTCCCTCCGGGTTATCATTGCTTGCGCCGTAGCCCCATAGATTATTGGTCTTATTCGCAATGCTTGAAGTACCCCAACCGCTTTCCAATGCTCCTATGCCGAGAATTGCAAGGGCGGACATACCTGTGTTCTGCTGTGCATTGTATATGCCCTGTGCATCATTTGGGGATATTACATTGCTGTTTCCGAAATGTTGCTTTATAATGGTTGAAATCTGATTTTCCGACAGCTTTGGCAATTCATTTTTTACGTCCATATTTCCGAGGTCCGAGCCGTCTGTATTTCCCGTAAACGCGGACGATACACTGTCAGCGGCGGAAGTATTGTCCGTATCGCCGTAGGCACCCGAATTTTCCGAAGTGCTTATGCTGTTTGAGCTATATGTATCGGGATTTCTCAAAACTCCGCTGCTATTGAATATCGAATCAATAAAACTGCGCGTCTTATTGTTCAGCTTATCGGTATTCATAATAGAAGCATTGCGTACCAGTGAATTATTTGAGGAAAACGGGTTTCTCACCTTAGGAAAAATAGATGTAATATCGTTTGCTTCACTGCCGGTGTCGGAATTATTGCTTTCGCGCCCGTATATTCTGTCGGTGCGGTTAAGTAAATTTCTGTCCCAAACATCATCTTTTTTATTCTCATTTGACAGCAGCCGATTAACACTGTTCTGTATGTTAAAACGATTTATTGCCATTGTTACGTCCCTTTCTGCATCAACCTCATAATCATGGTACAATACTTCAAATCCTTATCGTCCAGTCCGAGACCGTCCGCCGTGCCTTTTATGATGCCGTTGTCTACACACCATTTGACACCCTCACGCGCCCACTCCGGCATGTTATCGTCTATGTAATTGTAAATCATAGGCTGCTTTTTCATATCCTCCACAATTTTATATAAGTTTGTAAGGCTTTCGTCTATAGCCTGCATTTTTGCTTTTTCTTCTGCTGTCATAGTTTCCTCCTGTTCTCTGTACGGATAATTTTTCATCTCCTCCAAAGGATAATATCTTCCGGGACAGTTGCTGTCACCGATTTCCCTGTGACCGACAATCTTTGCCATGGGATATATTCCTTTAAGGTACGTTACAAGCTCCTTTATCGCCTGTTTCTGTGCTTCGGGCATGACCTTGTCACGGCTATGATAATCTCCCTCGGCGCATATTCCGATACTGCAATGGTTCATACCCTGCACATGCGCCCCGAGCGCCCATAATGGACGGCCACGGTATATTTCGCCGTTTTTCCTCACGAAAAAGTGATAGCCTATGCCGCTCCAGCCGTTTGATTTGTGCCATTCGTGAATTTGCTTTGCGGTGCATGTCACAGCTTCTGCGTGGTGCAGAGCGATGTATTCGGTGGAGGAACGGCGCGAAAGTCCGCCGTTCCAGTCCCAATTTGTTTCAATGATATTCATAATACTACCTCATTAATTTTTTACAACAAAATTTTCCCACTTTTTATATACATCAACGTAGGTTTCGTTTTTATCACCGTTATATGTAATTTCGTAATACATACCGTCTGAAACCGTTGTTGAAGCCAAAGCTTTAAAATTTTGTAAAGCCTTACAGCTCCATACTATAAATACATCGTCTTCTGTGATTTGCTTTTTGTCTGTTTTATCTACGTGCTCATTAAAATATTTCGCAATTGTTTCTTTTATAAATTTTGTGAATTTTACATCAGTCATTTTTATTTGTCCTTTCTTTTTATATAATTAGTCCTCGTTCGGTTTATCATATGTAAGAGCGTTTGCACTG